>JBJOPG010000005.1:0-47398 GCA_046050865.1 Cyanobacteriota bacterium | reverse complement strand
TGTTGTTATGCTTTTAGTTCTTCTGCTCGATTTGGACGTGGAGCAACATTTTATTTCAAACCTGGAATTGCTTATTCAACAATTGGTTCAAATTTTTCTGCTCGTCTTCGCAGATATAAAAGCATATTTGATGTTTCTGGTGCATCTGTTTTTCCAAAAAATTCCCAAAATACTACTTGCTTAATGAATAGTCGTTTGGCAAAGGATGTTTTATCTGCATTAAATCCTACTGTTAATTTTCAAGTCGGCGATGCAAAACGTCTTCCTTTATTTCCTATAGAATCAGCCGATGAAATCTTTGATAGGCTCGATCGCGCTTTTACCGAACACGAAGCAGCTAGAGAAACTTCAGTAGAATTCTGCCAACCAGCCCCATCACCTTGGAATTATGCTCAAGAATGGGCGCAGCAAGCAGTCGATCGCCCTGCGGGCAAACCATTACCAGAATACGAGCCAGTTTACGACGATCCTCTGCCTACAGACTATGTTTCTTATGCGATCGGCGTGGCGTTGGATAGGTTTGAACCCTCATCCCCTAACCCCTTCTCCCCAAGGGAGAAGGGGGACAATTTTTCCTCTGATTCTTCTTCCTTGCTCCCCTCTCCTCCCAGGAGAGGTGCTGTGGGTGAGGTTATAGGGGTGAGGTCAAAAGAAACTGAGGTCATATCCAAACTCGCTGGGCGCGATCGCCAAATATCCGAAGTCCTCTTACAAAGAGCCAGAGAACTACGCAAACAACAAACCCCAGCCGAAAAAATACTCTGGGAGTGTTTGCGCGATCGCCGATTACTAAATGCCAAATTCCGCAGACAACATAACATTGAGCAAATTATTGCTGATTTTTACTGTCATGAAGCGAGATTAATTATCGAAGTAGATGGCGGGATACATCAACAGCAACAAGAACGCGATCGCATTCGAGATGATTGGGCAAGCGATCGGGGATTTAAAGTTTTAAGGTTTACCAATCAAGAGGTTTTTGAAGATATCGAGGGAGTTTTAGATGAAATTGCTCAGGTGTTAAACCCCTCATCCCCTAACCTCTTCTCCCCAAGGGAGAAGAGGGATAATGCTTCTTCTGATTCTTCTTCTTGTCCCCCTCTCCTCGAAGGAGAGGGGCTAGGGGTGAGGTCAAAAGAAACTGAAGCATTACCCAACGGCATCCTTTACCTTTCCGCCTACTCCGAACAAGACAGCTTAGAACATCCCACCAGCCAAGTTATTAAGGAAGCTTGGGACAAACACCGTGAACAAATAGCTGTTAACAAACCCCTGCGTAAATGGTTGAGGGAATCTTTTTTCAAAGACGTTCATCTGGGAATGTATGAAAAACGTCCCATTTATTTCCCTCTTTCCTCCGCTAAGAAAAACTTTGTCGCTGTAGTTAACATTCATCGCTGGACGGATAACACCTTACAAACTTTATTAGCAGAACATCTCAAACCCGAACTAACCAAACTTGAAGGAGAATTAAAAGACCTTCGAGACGCTCAATCAGTTGGAAATAAAGGCAATCAAAACCGTTACGCCACCGTTCAAAAACTCGGCGAAGAACTGCAAACCTTTATCGATTTAGTTGCTGAATGCGCCGAACGGGGTGCGCCAATTGCCAAACCCAAAGATACTCCCAGAGAAACAGATGCTCGCTTCCAGATGAATCTCGATGACGGGGTGATGATAAACAGTGCAGCACTTTGGACATTGCTCGAACCCCAATGGAAAGACCCCAAAACTTGGTGGTCAGAACTTTGCAACGCTAAAGGTAAAAAAGATTACGACTGGTCACACCTAGCAGCCCGTTATTTTCCCAAAAGAGTCGATGCTAAATGCCAGCAAGACCCTTCTTTAGCAGTGGCGCATGGTTGTTTTTGGCAGTACCATCCTGAAAAAGCCTATCAGTGGGAACTACGTCTGCAAGATGAAATCGCGGACAATTTTGCGATCGATGAAGTTAACTCAGATGAATTACGACAAGCATTTGAGCGAGAACATTCTGAAAAAGTAGCAGAACTAAAAACCGCAGAATTAAAAAGGAGAGAACGCAAACAAGACAAAGAAAATTCAACGGAGGGGAATGAAAATGAGTAATTTAGGACTAATTACCAAAACCTTAGAGGCAGAAGTCACAGAGCAATTACGCCAAAAAGGAATAGTCATCTGGCTAGATAAAGATGCCCACTATACAGCTTATGTCGATCGCCTGATCGAACGCTATATCCAAGGAGATTTTTTTGCCCCTGTGGTTGCTTTTCGCGGTAGTTATTTAGAAATGATTCTGGCTTTAGATAGCTATGGTAGCGGTTTAGATCCAGAACCCCTGCTAATTCATTTGCCCAATCACACAGAAGAGACTGTTTGCGCTACTCCAATTTTAGAACTGTATCGTGCTGGTAGTCGGTTTCGTAAGGCGTTACCCACTTTAGTCAGAGAATCTGCAAGCGGTCATCTCAAGCCTGATGAGATTGAAGCTTATGTCAATCATGGCATGGAGGATATTATTGCTGCTGAAGCATGGCTACAGCAAGCTCTTTCTTTATCCAAACCAGGATTAGCAGGTTATTTGGAGAACTTCAAACCAGAGGAAATTTTCAATCGGTTACTAGCAAAAGATGAAGACTTGCGATTAAAGGTAGAGCAAGAAAATAACCTCGACATATTGCTGGATTATCTTAACCGTCATACGGGAATCGATCGCCTTTTTATTGACTTTTTTCAAGCAGGTAAAGCCCTGGATTTTAAAGATTTAGGATTAGTGCTTGCAGGTTGGTTAATGTGTCTGGAATATGTCCACGATCTTAAGCGTCCTCCTCATTTACCAGAATTGCAACCTCTTGCTAAACTTACCAAACCTTTAATCAAAACCTGTCAACAGTTAATCGAGCGATTGCGCCAGCAACATCAAGAATATATTGAGTTAGCTCAACAGGTTGAATCTCGATTGCAAAGAGAGTTAGAAGTAATGCAGCCCGAAGACTTGGGCAAAATTGACACTTTTAGGCAGGAAGAAGCCAAAGTTCTGGAAAGTGCAATTGAGGCATTATTAGCAGAAAATTGGCTAAAAGCTCTCAATTGGGCAGATTCTCGCACTGAAGCTAATTCTTTTTGGTTACAGCGCGATCGCTATCGTCGTTTGGTTTGGTTATTAGTCAAGGTTGCTGCTAGCTTGGGACAGACAATTGAACGCGATTCTCAACCCCTACAAAACGTCGATAGTCTCAGAGAAGCAATGGGCTATTACACCACGACAGGCTATCAAATTGACAAAATTCACCGTCACTTCGAGCAACAAAAATTTCAACTCTTAGAAACTACCCTGCCTTACTACACTCAGTTAGTGGCAATTACTCATATTCTGAGACAAAAATATCGAGCTTGGGCAGATCGATTAGCCGAAGACTTTGCCAATATTTGCGCTAAAAACGGCTTTCTTGCCGATGAGGATCTGCAACAGCGCAGAATTTATGATCGCCTCGTTCATCCCTTAACTCAGAGCGATCGCCCTACCGCCTATTTTATTATCGATGCCTTTCGTTACGAGATGGCAACCGAACTATTAGAAGAATTTAGAGGGACAGGAACAACTGTCAATTTACAGGGATGTTACTGCGAACTTCCGAGTATTACCGCAGTTGGAATGAATGTACTTGCCCCAGTACAGCAGTCAGGTAAATTAACCTTAGCTGGGAATAAAGGTTTTACAGGCTTTAAGACTGGAGAATATACCGTTAGTAAACCGAGCGATCGCGTTCGGGCAATGGGAGACAAAAGTATTGATAACGTTAGTGCTGGACGCAGGAAAGCCCGTAGTCTAAATCTTGCTGATGTTTGTCATAAATCGACTACCAGTCTTAAACAAAGCTGTGCCAATGCCAATTTGATTGTAGTGCATAGCAAAGAAATTGATGATGCAGGAGAAGCTAATGTTGGCATAGCTACGTTTGAAAACTGGCTACAGCAAATTAAATCAGCTTGGAATCATCTTAAAAGTATTGGTATTCAAGAGTTTGTATTTACTGCCGATCATGGATTTTTACTTCAGGATGAAACAACTCAAGAAATTACCTACGGTACAAAACGCGATCCCAAGCGTCGCTACGTTTTAACCGACGAATCCAGACAAGAAACAGGAACGGTTACTGTTTCCTTAAATTCGCTTAACTACGAAGGACAACAAGGTTATTTACTCTTCCCTAAAACCACCGCCGTTTTTGCTACGGTAAATAACCATAATGCTACATTTGTTCATGGTGGCAATAGTCTTCAAGAAAGAGTTATTCCCGTCCTTACTGTTTCTCACCAACAAGCTGCTATTGATTCAAAAAATATCAGATATGTCATTGAGGCTCAAGCAGAATCAGACTTACTAGGCTTTAGCAGGATTAGGCTGAAGTTAAAACAAGATCCAATGGCTATAGATGGTTGGGCTTTAGCTTATATGGGAGCTGAAAAAGTAAATTTAGCCTTACGAGTTCATAATCGCTCAGACATTTTGATCTCGATTAAAGAAGCACCTGGAATAGAAGTTAAAAACCAGCAATTGTACCTGCAAGCTAACGAAAGCTCGGCAGAGGTACTATTCGATCTCAAAGGCAATAAAGATGAAAGAGTAAGAATAGAAGTATTTCATCCCGATAATCTTGCCGAAATCAAACCTCTTATCTTGACTTCCTATTTCAATGTATCGGGGGCATTAATCAAAGACGCTTCGTCCTCCAAGCCAGCAATATTAGCATCTAATTCAGATTGGCAAAATAGCTTTATCGATGCCAATATCAAGCAAGTATTTTTGCATTTAGAACAGCATCATTCTCTAACTGAGTCGGAACTGAATCAAATGCTAGGTTCTCCTCGCCAAGCAAGACGTTTTGCAGGAAATTTGGAACAGTATCTAACACAAGTACCTTTCTCGGTAAGAGTTGAAACCACCAGTAATGGTAAACGCTATGTCAAATGTCAATAACTAAGGAGGTTTTAGATTATGGGATTGAGCGAAAGAGATATCGAGCATATTTTTGAAAAACTGCGATCGGGAGTTGTCCCCGAAAGAGGTCTAGAAACCTTTGCCGTAGGTATAGAACAACAACGCGCAGAAATCCATCGACAATTAAAATTAGCAGGCGATCGCGAGGGAGTATTTAAGTTTTTCCGAGGTGGTTATGGTTGTGGTAAAACTTTTATGTCTCGCTTAACCCTCAATGATGCTCAATCTCAAGGATTTGCCACTAGCTTTGTCGTAGTTTCCGACAACGATCTCCATTTCCATAAATTTGATGATGTTTACCGTCGTGTAGTCCAAGAATTAGGGACAAACTCTTGTCCTAGAGGTGCATTAGCCGATATCCTCGATCGCTGGATTAGCAAAGTAGAAGATAGTTTAATTGCTGCTGGTGCAGATGAAAATAGTTCCGAATTTGATGCGATCGTTGCCAAACGCTTAGAAGAAGAACTAGCTTCAATTACAGGAGGCAAAGCACCCGAAGATATGGCTCGTGTTCTACGCAGTATCTTTGAATTAAAACAACAGGGCAATTTTTCTGAAGCTAGTGCCTTAATCTCTTGGCTTTCAGGTAGTGAAAATGTTGCTGCTAGTGCCAAAAGAATTGCGGGAATTAAAGGGGATATAGGTAGTCGCGAAGCCTTAGATTATCTTCAGGGAATTCTCGAAATAGTTAAAGCAGCAGGTTACAAAGGTTTAGTTATCGTTATTGATGAAGCAGAAACTATCCTCAGAATGCGTCGAGATATTAGAGAAAAATCCCTTAACGGTATTCGCCAAATCTGCGATGCAGCCGATCGCTATCAGGGACTACTTTGGATATTTACAGGAACGCCAGAATTTTTCGATACTCAAAGAGGCATCGCTGGATTAGCACCCCTACACGATCGCATTAAATTTTCCAACTACGAAGGCTTTGTTAATCTCCGTCAACCGCAATTAGAACTAAAGCCTTTCAATAGTGAACGTCTAAAGGAAGTTGCTTTGAAGTTAAGAGATACCTATCCCATCGATCCTACTGTTACCGTGCCAAATAAAATCAGTTCTGAATTTATTCAACAACTTGTCGATCGAGTAACTACTGGTTTTAGAGGTGATGTGGGAGTTGTTCCTCGCCAATTTTTAAGAGAGTTTGTTAATATCCTCGACTTGGCTCATCAAAACAAAAACTTCGATCCTTCTCGACTGGAAGAGTTTAAACCCCAAAACTTAACCGATGAAGAAAACAATATTATTCATAAACAAGATTACTTTGAATCAGAACCAGATGATCTCAACGGTTATGCATCCGTAGAGTTTTAACTATCAAAGCCTCAAACGAGTAATACAGAGATTCTGACTTATAACCAGCAATAAAAAAACAAAACTTCAGACTTCAGACTTCAGACTTACAGCAATTTGAGATCAAAACCACCACAAAGGATATAAGGTAAAGATGTAAAAGAAGAAGTTTAATCAGAGATGGCAGCATATTCCATTGACTTACGGGAAAAGATATTAAGTGCATGGCAAAACAAAGAAGGTAGCCAGAGAGACTTAGCCAAACGATTCAAAGTTAGTTTGTCGTTCATACGGGACTTTTTGCGTCGGTATCGAGAGACTAATGAGATCGCGGCGAAGCCTCAAGGAGGAGATCGTCGCTCAAAGATTAAAGGAAAAGAGCGAGAATTATTGAAAATAATAGTTACAGAGCAAAATGATATATATCTGCGAGAAATACAAGCAGCAATACAACAACGTGCAGGCATAGAGGTGAGTGTGTCGAGTTTGTGCCGTACACTCAAACAGTTAAAATTAGAGCGTAAAAAAAAACTTTAGTAGCCACCGAGCAGCATAGTGAACGGGTAAAGAAATTGCGCTATGAATTTCGGCGTTGGCTAGATACTATAGATGTCAAGAACCTTGTATTCATTGATGAGACTGGTATAAATCTTGCTATGACAAGACTCTACGGTAGAGGTGAAGGTGGAGGAAGAGTCTATGATGAGCGTCCTGGCAATAAAGGTCAAAATATCACTTTAATTGGAGCCATGAGTGATGAGGGCTTGATTGCGACCATGACTTTCCCTGGTAGCCTCAACACCCCTGGTTTTTTAGCGGCGCGTTTTGTGTGGGAAACTTCCCACACAAAAGCCGCCTTAGTTTTCCTCGGGCAAATATTACTACCCAAATTATGGGTTGGCGCAATTGTGACTATGGATAATTTACCTGTACATTATGCTGAAGTTGCTAAAGCTCTGATTGAATCTGTGGGTGCTAAGGTGAAGTTCTTACCTCCATACTCGCCTGATTTATCCCCAATCGAGTTATGTTGGTCTAAGTTAAAAGAAATTCTCCGTTCGGCTAAAGCTCGCACATCTGAGGCTCTTGATCAAGCAATCACTTTCGCTGTAAATGCTATTACGGATGAAAATGCTCTCAATTGGTTTAATCATTGTGGACTCTTCTTTGAGCCGATTAGGTAGCTCCCTTCGTGGCGGGTTTGATCGCGAATTGCTGTAATTATGACATCTCCTTTTGCTCGTTTTCCACCTCGTTTACAACAGGCGATCGTCTCCCGTCTCGGCTGGTCTTCTTTACGTCCCGTTCAGGAATTATCATCCCATGCTTTGTTAGATGGCAAAAACGCGATTATTCTTGCTCCTACTGCTGGGGGTAAGACAGAAGCTTCTATTTTCCCTGTCTTAGCTAATTTAATCGAGCAAGAACCCAAAACTATTGGAGCTATTTATATTGCGCCGATTAAAGCCTTACTCAACAATCAAGCTGAAAGATTTAAAACCTATACCGAAATGGTAGGTTTGCGTCGTTTCGTTTGGCATGGAGATATCAAAGCATCAGAGAAAAAAGCTTTTATTAAAGAACCTGCCCATATTTTAATGACTACTCCAGAGTCATTAGAGGTAATGCTCTTATCTGCTAAAGTTCCTCATAATAAGCTCTTTGGCGATCTTCGTGTGGTAATAGTTGATGAAATTCATGCTTTGGCTGGTAGCGATCGCGGTACTCATTTAATATCTGTCTTAGAACGGGTATTCCGTTGTACAAATAACGATGTACAGCGTATTGGCTTAAGTGCAACGGTAGGCAATCCGCAAGATATTTTGCAATGGTTGCAAGGAACATCTCAAAGAGAAGGCTGCGTAATCGAACCACCTCATGTTCCCTCAAAAAAAGACCTCCGCATTTACTATCAAGAAACTACTATAGCGATCTCCCAACAAGCCAGTCAAATTGCTCAAGGTCAAAAAAGCCTTTTCTTCTGTCAAAGCCGTTCTCTAGCAGAAAAAATCGCCGCACAAATGCAAGATCGAAGCATTGACGTATTTGTACATCATAGTTCCGTATCAGTAGAAGAAAGAGTTACTGCCGAAGAACGTTTCCATCATGGTAGCAATACCAGTATTATCTGCACCTCAACCCTAGAATTAGGAATTGATGTAGGCGATCTCGATTTGGTTTTACAAGCTAATGCTCCTTCTACCGTTTCGTCATTTTTACAGCGTTTGGGAAGGACAGGGAGGAGAGAAGGACAAAGAGCTAATACAACCTTCTTTTGTGAAGATACCGAGACAGTTTTACAGGCGATCGCTCTAGTCGAACTTGCCAAGAAAGGCTGGGTGGAATCCGTTCCAACTAAAAATCGAGTTTGGTCGGTGTTAGTCCATCAAATATTAGCTTTGACCCTTCAATTTGGGGTAATTAGTGCAGAACAATGCTGGCAGCAGTTATCCGTTGTTGCTGATTTTTCGGGAATTGATCGCAGTGAATTTGAGAATTTAATTGCTCACATGGTACGAGAGAACTTTCTATTTTTTTCACGAGGATTGCTTTCCATTGGAGACCAAACCGAAAAAACCTTTGGTCGTCGCAACTTCATGGAAATCTATGCTGTTTTCAGTAGCCCCCAACTCTACAAAGTTTCCACTCAAGCAGGTTACGTTATTGGTTCACTAGAACAAAACTTTGTCGATAAACTAGTAGAAGAAATGAGTTCCTTTCTTCTAAGCGGTAAAGCCTGGGTAGTAAATCACATTAACCACGAAGACCGAACAGTAAAGGTAATACCTGCCCCTCGCGGTAAACAACCTACTTGGGGTGGTTTTATTCCTCAGCTATTAAGCTTTGAGATGTGTCAACAGATAAAAGAATTGCTCATAAGATGCGATCGCATTCATTAGACTTGTTGCTTTATAAAAAGCCCTGTAATCAAGGCAGAGGAAGCTTTTTTCTTACTCTTTGAGAGTTAAGCAGCTTCTAAATAGAAGTTCCACAGCCCAGCCGCAGTAAGCATCAGATGATCGTCGAAATCAGGCACACGATTCCTATAAATCGCCGAGACTGCGTTGTACCGCTTAATCCCTGCATGGGCATGTTCACAAACCACCCGTTGACTGCTCAATTCTTTATTCGCCTGTTTTTGTTGGTCGCTCAACTCTTTCCCTCTGGGCTTTTTATGGGGCAAATGAATGTTGACAAACTCCTTTTGTAAGCCCTGAAATCCTAAATCTCCCTCGACTGAGACTTCATCAGGAATGTTCCTCACTAAGTCGGCTTCGTCTAATTGCCGTTTATCATGAATTTTTCCAGCTCGGGCTTCACTCAACAAAATCACCCACTTGGTTCGAGTGCTGCCCGTAATGTGTTTGCGAGTATGCCGTTTTTTCTTACCAGAGTAATGCTCCTTTTGCTTGGAGGCATCTTTTGGACGCTGTATTGGCCGTTCCGTACCATCGAAAATCACCGCTTTCACCTCTGGAAACCTTTCGACAAACTGTTCGATACTTTCGAGCTTGCGTTCAGGTAAGACCATTTTCTTACCTAGGGCTGTCTCCAATATCCTTTGGAGTCGATGTACCCACCGATTAGCTCGTCCCCGTTCTAGGTCAAATAACCAACTTAAAACATCAAAAGTTGGATAACACTTGAAATAGAACAAGATGAAAAATAGTTTCGACTCAATGCTGCTTAATCTGGCTTTGCGACCCCCTCCTCTAGCTCGTTTGCGTGGCTTAGTATCGCTTTCGAGTACCTCTTCATATACCACCTCAAAGACCTCGCATAACTGCTCAAATGCTTTTCGATTCAGTCCCGTCAACGCCCTTAATAGACGGTCATTCTCCAAGGCTCGATTAATTTTGAGCATCGTCTGCTGTCCATCAAGTAATTTAACTAATTTAGCTTATAAAGCAACAAGTCTCTTATATAGATGAGCAAGCACAAGTATTTCTGGATGAGTGGAGACGAGAATTAAGTCCTGTTTTAAATCGTGCGGGACTTAACATTAGTATTGAACCAGAACGAGTTCTCTGGTGGACTTTTGCTGGTGGACAAATCAACCATACACTTAAATTCGGAATACAGGTTCAAAAAGACTGGAAAATAGTTGTTGACAACTTCAAATTAAAAATTGAAGGTAGCGGACTTACTCCCCAATCATTAAAACACATAATTGCCGAGCTAAGTACAAATGATTTCTGGAAAGATTCTTCAACTCGATCCTTTATCAAAGCCAACCTTCCAAACTATAGATTGAGCAAATTTCAATCCGCTTTACCCGTAAATAACTCACTTGAAATGGTTGAGAAGTATTTGTTAGATATCTCTGAAACTATCAGTTTTCTCAAAAACATCCTCTAATCAAATAATAACAATGTTTTTAATTTTTGCTTATTACTCTTGGCAAGTTTATGCTTTATTTCAAAACTTTAGGAAAAGTTATGGTTTATTTTTGAAAATATTGATACAGCGGATTTCAGCTTTATGAGGTACATCTGCAATGACTGAGAGCTTTATTCAGAAGGAATTACAATATTTTGGGTGTATGTCGAAAAGATGTGATCCGCTGTATGTATCAATCTACGAAAAATAAGACTTTGCTTTGCTGAAATGGCAAACTTATGGTCTATCAAGTGGCAAACTTATGGTTTAAGTCACAATGCTGTACAGTACAGTTGCTTGACAAACTGTTTAAATCTCTCTCTTATGGTCTATCAAGTGGCAAACTTATGGTTTAAGTCACAATGCTGTACAGTACAGTTGCTTGACAAACTGTTTAAATCTCTCTAAATCTTGGATTTTTCGATTCTCTCTCGTCGGACGCTCAGCGATCGCTTTAAAGTCCCCTGTTTCTCGTTCTCTTTCCAGCCAGAGGTTTAGGGTATTACGGCTGATTTTCATCAATCGACAAATAGCAATCTTCTTGTCGCCTCTATGATAAGCACTTACTGCCTTCGCTCTTAAATCGTAGCTATATGGAACTGGCATTTTTTTCTCTGCCTTAAGTTTAGTTTATTTTGTCCTAACACAATTACGTATTGCTATATATAGTTTGGCAACACTACTATTTGGTATTTCGTCCATCACTACAACGCATCCTTACATTTTTAGAACTACCTATGACTTTAGTTATACAGAAATACGTACAGCTGGTTACGAAAGTCTTAAATCGATCATTTCTTTCGTCAAGGCATAATTAGTGACGTTTTTCAGATGTTTTTATTGACTGTAATCTCTACCATTAAAGCATTCGATTACTCACAGAGCCTGCACTCTAATGGGTGTAAGCTTCGCAAATAAGAAAAACAACTTTTTTATGCAAAATGATTAGCATATGTATAGAACTCAACTGGAAAACAGCACTCCAAGCAGCAAATGCTTTGATCTTCCAACACACAGGCAAATATTTAAGAGATATAGAGATTGTTATTTTGCACGGTGCGTGGAACAACTATACCTACGCACAAATTGCTGAAGCAAAAGGTTATACAAGTAGCTATTTGTGTAAAGATATCGGACACAGTCTTTGGAAGAATCTTTCCACAGCTTTAAAAGTAAAAGTATCAAAGAGAAATTTCAAAGCAGCTTTGAGAAGAGAATGGCAAAAATACACTCAAGCTATATTGAATAAGAATCGAAATCAACTGGGAAAACTTCTGACTACAGATAATATAACTCTATTTGAAGGTTTAATTGCTTTAGACTCTACAATTTACCTCGAGCGATGCGTACCGCTAGCTGAGTCCTACGTCCTTCGGTCGCGCTTCGCGAACGGACTTGCTTCGCGACACGAAGTTAGTGCTAAAGCATACCGCTACGCATATCCTTTAGGGCAACCGCAAACGACTATTGAAACGACTTGCTGTGAAGCAATTCTCAAACCAGGGTCTTTAATTCGGATTGAAGGAGCAAAATGGATGGGCAAAACTTCTTTGGTCAATCAAATTTTAGACCGAGGGAACTTACAAGCACAAAGAACAGTGTATTTAGATTTCGATACTATCGAGCGGGAAATTATTCAAGATATAAATAAGCTGTTAATCTGGCTATCTACAATAATTTCTCATCAACTGAATATAGAAAACAAACTCAAAAATTATTGGAGTAAAAGTATTTCAAGTTGCAACGATGATTGCACAGCTTATTTTGAAGATTATATCTTGACTAAAGTCAAAAGCGGTATTATTTTAGCTTTAGATAACATAGATTGTCTATTTTACAACCAAGAAGTAGCAGAAAAATTTCTAAAACTACTCTGTAGCTGGCATGAGCAAGCTGAATCTAATTATCATTGGTCGAAATTAAAGCTAATCATAACTCAGTCTACAAAAGTTAGTATTTCTTTTAATATTGATCGCTTTTTTTCTAATACAGCAACACCAGTTTTATTAGAAGAATTTGATTTTCAGCAAGTCAAAACTTTAGCTGGCTTTTATCAATTAGATTGGAATGATTGGGAAATATTGCGATTAATGAATGAAGTCGGAGGTAATCCTTACTTAGTTAGGCTGGCAATGTATCAAGCAAAAATTAAAAACCTGACTTTGGAACATTAAACGGCAATACCTATCTTACCTCTAACTTTAGAATATTTAAACATCTTAACAACAACTTAGGAATACTACCATATTAAAGAGATTATAGATTCTTTAACCTTCGTTATGCTAGCGAATATAGATACCCATTACTTTAGTCATCCTTTTCAAGGAGGCATGGCTACTAAAGTAATGAATATACCTTTAATAATGGAAACAAATTACATTTCACGATTAAATGAAAATATGTTACCTATATGATGTGATTTTATGATTTCATCTATAAAATTTTTACCTAATCCATTTCGTTTCTTGCTAATTACCGAATGGATAATGCTTGCTAGTTGTGGCTCTTTAGCATTAGTAGAAGCTTGGCAGGGTCACACAATCCCCGTGCAACATATCTCAATTTTATTTATTTTGGGTTTAATGGGTTTGGCTTTACCTACTGGAAACCAATTCATCAAAGTTATGTATACAGCGATTGAAATTGGCTTAATTTTTTACGGGACAGTATTAGGCTATCTCCACATCTTGCCAACGCTATATTTGATTGTGGTGATGCGTGGCTGTTTTTTATTTGAATCCGTAGGACGCTTTATAGTTGCTGGATTAGTATTTATTTTGTTTCTCGGCGACCAGTATAGATATATTGTCCGAGCTATGCCAGATATTCCCGCAGAACAAGTTCACTTTGTCATGCACGTTGTTGCTGAAACCCTAATATTTGGTTTAGGAGTCTTTTTCGTGTTGCAGTTAACCAACAAAGTGCTATCCGAACGCCAGATGAAACAGAAGCTGGCTGAGGCTAATGAACAATTAAGGGAATATGCTCAAAAAGTTGAAGAATTAGCAACTGTTCAAGAAAGAAATCGTATTGCTCGCGATATTCACGATTCTTTGGGACATGCTTTAACTAGTTTATATATCCAAATGCAAACTGCCGTTAAGCTGTGGGAAAAAGAACCCGTACAGGCTTATTCTTTTCTAACTCAAGCTCAATCATTAAGCAAAACCGCAATGCAGGAGGTACGTAAATCTATTAGCACTTTAAGGGAAGATGTTAAAGAAGAACGACCTTTAGAAGCCAGGATTGAAACCTTAGTAGATGATTATCGTAAAGGAACAGGATTGTTAATTTATACTAGCGTCTGTCGCTGTGGTTCTGTTCCCAAACCAATAGCCAAAGCAATTTATCACATCGTTCAAGAATCTTTAACTAATATTTTTAAATATGCTGAAGCCACAGAGGTATATATTAAGCTAAAAGCTACTCCCGAAGAATTTAACTTAAGCGTAGTAGACAATGGCAAAGGTTTCGACCCTATGCAAAATCTTTCTGGTTTTGGACTTCGAGGTATGCAAGAGCGTGTAACGTCGGTAAGCGGAGAAATACAGGTCATCACTTCTCCAGGAACAGGCTGTCGTATTGAGGTCAAAATTCCCAATGTAAAATCTTCTCGACCTATTCTGGAATTAGTAAAGTAATTTAAGTAATTTACCAGTACGAAAAAACTTCTACTTGCTACTTTTGAACCAACAACCTTGCTGTCCAAAATAATCAATTGACTACGCTCTTAACACGCTTGGTCAATCGAGTTAAAATAAATAGCAATTTGTACCCGATTATTGAGACTAAGCCGATTGAGAATATTAGTTATATGACCTTTTACCGTCCCTTCTACGATACAAAGTTCTTTAGCAATATCGTGGTTACTATAACCACTAGCAATTAGTTTCGCTACCTCTAATTCTCTAGGCGTTAATTTTGCTAACTCGGGTTTTTCAGTTTCTGTATCGCTTTTCCTATCCACCATACCGTCGACCATTTTTTCCATAAGCCCTGGTCCCATCTGGCTATATCCGCGATAGACTAATCTAATCGACTGAGCCAATTCGTCTACAGGCATATCTTTAAGCAAATATCCTTTCGCCCCCGCCCTGATTGAATGCCTAATATAATCATCTTCATCAAAAGTGCTAACTACTAAAACTTTAGTATTGGGAAACCGTTGACAAATGATTCTGGTTGCTTCTCTGCCATCCATGATGGGCATCCGAATATCCATCAATACTACATCTGGTTGTAAAGCTTCCACCTGTTGAATGGCAGCTTGACCATTATTTGCTACACCAACTACTTCTAGATCTGGCTCTAGATTTAACATTGCCCGCAATCCCTGATATACAAGTTCTTGATCGTCTACTAATAAAAGGCGAATCATTACAAATTAGATTATATAAAGATACTTTAAAATGTATCGAGTTCCAACGCGCCATTTCTTGTAGATTCTTACAATAATTTGTCGTGATTTATCACATTCTTACGATCTTACGAAACTGCTTTGGCGTTACTTTAGTAAGACATTTAAAGTGTCTTGTTAAATGGCTTTGGTTAGAAAAGCCCACTTCTAAAGCAATGTTTGCGATCGCTAAATTCGTTTTCGATAGCAGCAATTTTGCCCGTTCTACTCGCTGTTGAACCACGTACTTATGCGGTGAGATCCCTGTAGCGCGTTTGAATAAACTGGCAAAATAAGTAGGGCTGATATTAATAACTTGTGCAATCTCAACCAGAGATAAATCTCGGTCTAGATGTGTGTGAATATAATTGATCGCTTGCTGCAACCGAAAATCGCTTAAGCTTCTGTTCTCAAAAGTGATGGGCTGCGTAAAGGTAGAATAGTGTCGCAGCAGATGAATGAGCAAAACTTGAGTTAATGATTCGACATATAATCGCCCCATAATGCCATCGGATTGTAACTCAGCTAATAGCAGCATTGCAATATGATAGAGCTGCGAATCTTGTTGACCGAAACTGTTTATCAGGTCGAGTCGGTCGATATCAATTTCAGAAGCTTCAGTAGCCTGTTTGATCGACTCTGGTTTTAACCAAATATGCAACTGCTGCTTTGGAGGGCGGTCTAGATTTTTGGTGGGACATCGCCAGGAACCTGGATATCCAGCAGGAATAAAGATGCTGTCTCCCTCTTGCAAGATTGATTCATGCAAGCGATTGTCGCGTTTCTGGATCAAAGGGGCGGGAGGACCTAGCGGTAAGATGAGCCGATGCTGCGATAGAGCAGGACTTTTAGCTTCATCGGCAGACGGATCATATTGACAATGTTCGACCAAGATGCCATTCCAGTTCAATTGCCGACTAGACAGCAGCAGATTTTTAGTTGATCGCTGCCTGAGTTCGAGCGGGCTAACAAGGTTCGGTATTGCAGATTTTCTGTTGTTCATCAAAAACACTCTCGAATATGCCTATTTTTGGGATGTAGCTAATGAATTCTTATTAACTATTCAAAGTCAACCTGAGAAAAACCTATTTTTATTGTTTGTTGATCGCCTTACTTTTGTATAGACCCAGTTGTTTTGATGGTAAACTGGGTCTTGCGGAACTACAGCGAGTATGCTTATGGCTTCAGTAAAGGCATCTGTGCAAGGTTTAGAAAGAATAAAACAGGCAATGGCTCGCCAGGGATGGAAGTGGGATAGTGGCCCCCTACTTGAAGCGAGTAAGATTCTCGAACCTAAGAAAAAATGGGACGAGCCAGGATCTTATGCCAATGGTTGCAGTCAGAAAAGCTGGAAACGATTTTTACAAAGAATTCCGATTCGCCCCAAACCTTTCAATGCTTTTTGTCAGGCATTGGGGATCGATCCCAATGAGGTTGCTCAATCTAATTTAAAAGAAGATTGGGGAGAAGCCCCAGACGTACCAATTTTTCATGGACGACAGCAAGAATTAGAAACGCTAGAACAATGGATAATTCAAGATAAACATCGACTGATTAACATTATTGGGTTTGCCGGTATAGGCAAGACTAATTTAGTTAGCGGTGGCATTGGCAAAACCGATTTATCTTTGCAGCTTGCTCGTAAAGTTCGAGGAGATTTTGAATATCTAATCTGGCGACGATTACTAAATGCGCCATCTTTGGAAATATTGCTGACAGAATTAATTGAATTCATATCTGACGGTCGAGAAACCCAGTTGGCTACTACGACTGATAGCTTAATAACTCAACTGCTGCACCATTTAAAACAGCGGCGTTGCTTGCTAATTTTGGATAACGTTGAATCTATTTTGCAAAGTGAACGAACGGAAAATTATCGATTGGGCTATGAAGAATATGGAAATTTTTTCCAACGTATTGGTACGAGCGAACATCAAAGTTGTCTCCTCTTGACCAGTCGCGTCAAACCTACAGGCATCGAACTAATGAAAGGAGTTCATCCAGTACAAATCCTCGAACTAAAGGGATTAAATACAGCAGCAGGACGAGCAATTTTTCAGGATATTGCGCGAGCGAATAACGCCAGTTTTCAGGGGACGGAAGACGATTGGTTGAGTTTAATTTCTTTTTATAGTGGCAATCCTTTGGCATTGGAAGTGACCGCCAGACATATTCTCAAGCAATATGATGGTAACTTAGCTGAATTTTTGAAACACGACCTGAGAGTATTTGGCACGATACGCGATCTTTTGGATTGGCATTTTGACCGTCTGACAACAGCCGAAAAGGATGTTTTGTATTGGCTGGCACTCAATCGAGAAGCGGTATCTATCGCCGAGTTAGAACAAGATATTTTTTCACCCATAGCGCGAACATATCTTCCCGAAACCCTCGATACTTTAGAAAGACAAATACCCCTTGAAAAAAGTGCTAACCGCGTCTTGATGCAGTCGCTCATGGGGGAAACCCCCAAGACCCCTAAAGGACTAGCTTCGCGTCGCGCGCTGCATCGCTTTACCCTACAGCCCGTATTCATTGAATATCTCACTGAAAAAGCGATCGCTCAAATTTCTCAAGAACTAAAATCGGGTAAACTGCAACTATTTAACAGTCACGCCTTAATTAAAGCATCGGCAAAGGATTACGTAAAAGATAGTCAGATTCGTCTGATACTTCAACCCATAATCGATCGCTGGAACGAAACTTCAGGCTTGGAATTACAAAATTCTTTAGAAAATCGATTATCTAAGTTACTAGAAACTTTAAATCGGCGAATTCCTGGCTATACGGCTGGTAACTTACTCAATCTAATGCGCTACGGGGGTATCGATTTAAAAGGGTATGATTTTTCTCAATTGACAATTTGGCAGGCGGATTTACAAGATATTAATCTGCATCGAGTTGATTTTGCTGGGTGCAAATTTGCCAACTCTAGCTTAACTCAAGATTTTGGTGGCGTTCAAGCGATCGCTTTTAGTCCCATACAAGACGTATTTGCCGTCGGAGATACTATTGGTGGTATTCGGCTGTTTCGTCTTGAAGATCGCCAACCCTACTTATATCTTGAGGGTCATGGCAAAAATTTATCGGTCATAACAAACATAGCATTTAGTCCCGACGGTCAAATGCTAGCTAGTAGCAGTATCGATAGCACGGTCAAAACCTGGAATATAGATACAGGAGAGTGTTTGAAGACATTTACAGGCAAGCAACAATGGATTTGGTCGGTGGCATTTAGTCCCGATGGTCGAACAGTCGCCATTGGTGGAGAAGATAGTGCTATTACTCTCTGGAATATTCACACAGATGAACGTCGAGTTTTGTTAGGACACCATTCTTGGGTTTGGTCTCTAGTATTTCATCCTCACAAAAATATTCTGGCTAGCGCGTCATACGATTTTAGTATTCGTTTATGGGATGCCGATACGGGGAAATGTCTTAAGATTCTCAGAGGGCATCGAAATATTGTGATGCAGATTGACTTCGATCCCAATGGCAAAATATTAGCTAGCAGTAGCTTTGATAACACTATCAAAATTTGGGATGTTAAAACAGGTGAGTGTTCGAGAACCTTAGAGGGTCATACTAAAGGAATCTCTAGTGTAGCATTTAATAGCGATGGACAAATTCTAGCCAGTGGTAGTGGCGATCACACTATCAAAATCTGGGATGTTAAAACAGGTGAGTGTTTGAGAACCTTAACAGGTCATGCTCAAAATATTAGCATGGTTGACTTTGCACCCGATCAAAACATTTTAGCCACTGGAGACAACAATCAGGTGATGAAACTTTGGGATGTTGACAAGGGAAAATGTCTTAAAACTTGGCAGGGTTATACCGATTTTATATTAGCAACTGCCATTTCTTCTGATGGAACATTAATAGCGAGTGGCAGCTCTGATAAAACTGTAAGAATCTGGAATCTACAATCTGGGAAGTTAATTTCAACTGAAAGACATAATAGTTGGGTTTGGATGGTAGATTTTAGTCCCGATGGTCAAACTTTAGTTAGCTGTAGCAAGGACGAAACTATCAAACTTTGGGATGTCAGCACTAAAAAATGTCGAAGAACTTTTAGAAGTCACGTTAAGATTTGGACGGTTAAATTTAGTCCCGACGGCAAATTACTTGCGAATGGTAACCAAGATGGTACTGTCTGCTTTTGGGATAGTTCGACAGGAGAAAATTTGCGGTGTATTGAGGCACATAGTCTTTGGATCTGGGCGATCGCCTTTAGTCCCGATGGTAAATCACTTGCCAGTGGCAGTGCGGATACAACTATTAAAATTTGGGACGTAGAGACAGGAGAATGTCGCCTCAATCTTAGCAATTCAAATAAAGTCCTGTCTGTGGCATTTCATCCCAACGGACGAATGATAGCAGGTGGTGACGGCAAATCAATTAAACTTTGGGATTTAGAAACAGGCAAACTGATACAAACCTTTGTTGGTCATAATGCTACGATTTTAAGTTTGGTCTTTAATTCAGAGGGAAATATACTTATGAGTGGCGGTGACAGTATTGATTCCACAATTAGGATTTGGTCAGTTGATACTGGCAGATGTATTCAAGTTTTGCATGGTCACAAATCTGCTGTCAGAGGTCTTAACCTTACACCAAATAATCAAACATTAGTTAGTGGCAGTAATGATGGTATGATTCGCCTCTGGGATTTAGAAACTGGACAGACTCGTAAACTATTACGACCCGAAAGACCTTATGAGGAGATGAATATTGCTGATGTCCAAGGATTAACAATAGCCCAAAAAAATACATTGGTAGCTTTGGGAGCAAGAGATTGAACCTCAGTTCGAGGATATAAACTGTTAGGGTAGCTGTTGGTTTTCACTAGGTTTTTCCACGGTAAAACCAAATTTCGCCTTGCTTTTCCACTGCCTCGAATGATCGTTTATCCTCCCTTGCGGGGGGCATTTCAACGCGATTATCTTTTTTTGTTTCATGTAGCGATGACAACGAATAACAAACCAAATTATTTTCCTGATCTTTAAATAAAACGAAAGGTTCGTTGAATAAGCTAAAACCATAGGGGCGGTTGTCAGGTAAATCGCGAATAAAAGTCACAAAATACCAACCGCGATCGCTCTCAATCTGTTCCTTTAGTTTTTCTCTTGTTGAATATTCACTTTCAAAGTTATTGTTCGTCATAACAACTGTTTGGTACATAGATCAAGTTAATCGCAAGGTGAAGCACATTTCACTCTACCTATTAATTTCGGTGAGCAGAAAGATTATGTCACGATCAAAGACTGAGCATGATAATCTTTGCTAAGAAAATTCTATGTTTTGCTTTTGAAGAACACCAGGGGAAAAACTCAGGTATTTTGAAAAAAGCTCATTCCCTTGAGATTGAGTAACTTTAATCACTTCTAGTTTTAGTTTTAAACAGCGAGATCGTTCTTGGTTTTTTCCCCTGGTATAAAAGTTTTCATGCCTTGAAACTGCATTTTCACGCCACCAGCAGGAGAGAGAGTCACACCGCGACGCTGGGGCTTTTCGGTACGATCGCCCTTCAAGGTTAATTGATAACGAGAAACTACGGTAGCTACAACTAACTTCAGTTCAAACTTAGCTAAGGCTTCGCCGATACAGCGACGCGCCCCACCGCCAAAAGGAACGAACTCGCCCCCAGTAAATTCCCGTTCTAGAAAGCGTTCTGGCTTAAATTGCTTGGCATCGGGATAGATGTCTTCCCTGTGGTGTACGGAAAAAATATTACCCATCAGAACTTTCCCTGGTTCCAAATCGTAGCCTAATAGCCGCATGGGTTGCTGTACTATTCTGCCAAAAGTTAGCATCGCTACAGGATAAATTCGCAAGGTTTCTTTACAGACTGCATCTAAATAAGGTAGCTTCGCGATCGCCATTGGTTCGGGAGATGCTCCCAAACTTACAATTTCATCGAGCAATCTAGCTTTAACTTCTGGTAAATGATATACCCAATATAATGCCCAGGCGATCGCCGTCGCTGTAGTTTCGTGTCCTGCAAACATTAGGCTTAATAGTTCATCTCGTAGTTCGTCATCGCTCATGGGTTGTCCTGCTTCGTCACGGGCAGACATTAACATCGAGAGAATATCTTCACCGCGAGTATTATCTTGCTCCCTACGATGAGAGATCTCAGCATAAATCAGCCGATCGATTGCCCTTCGCAATCCCATAAAATGACCCCAAGGACTCCAAGCTCCCCAATCTTGCTGCAACTGCGGAAAAAACAGCAGTGCCGAAGTTAGAGGCGAGTGAAAGACATCCGCCATTTCTGAGATCGTGCATTTTAACTGTCGAGCGCGATGGCTGTCAGAGATTCCATAAACTACTCGCAAAATAGTTTGTAGAGAAATATCCTGGGCTAAATCTCTAGCTATAAAGGTTTCACCAGCACTCAAACCGCCAAAAACCTCATTTGTCAATTCGATAATCGATTGACTGTAGGCTGCCATTCTCTCTCCGTGAAAAGGTGGCAACAGCAGTCTACGGCGTTGGCGATGGAGATCGCCTTCGAGTAACATTACCGAGCGATCGCCTACGACTGGTCTTAGTAGATTATTGTTTCTAGAGGAAGCAAATAGCTTTTGACGGTTACTAGTCAAAATTTCTTGAATTGCTTCGGGATGATTGACAAGTATATATTCGTCACCAAATCCAATCGATTTAACCTCACACAAATCGGGATGCTGACGGGCAACAGTTTCCAAAAATTTAACAGGGTCGCTAACCCAGGTCAATCTTTGCCACAAAGGAGATTTATCTAGTTTTGGAGGTAATTGCATCTGTTTATTCATTCAATTTACCCAATAAGGAACACTTAAAAGCATAGATCTAAAATAAATAGCTATCATTGAACTCGAAATAAAATAGAGAATTAATTAAGTTCTGTTGACATTTCAGCGAAGCTAAATAAGAGAAGCTGCAAAATAAACAAAAGCTTAGTAGCTCTTGCCTCACTTATCAAAACGAGAAAAAACTCAACGATAATATTTGAGTTTATTGAAAAAGCACTCAATCATTTGAACTCAAATCAAATACCTGAGTTTTTCCCCTAGTGTTGATCGCTTAAAAAACATAATCTTAGTAAAGTTGACAATTTTAGCAATCGAGTTTGATCGCTAAAATCTTTTAAAAATGTTTTCATCATCTTTGTCTTCTTGCTGGAGACTCTCGCTTTTAGAGATGAGAGGAAAGCAGGGCAGGGTGCAACTACTTTCCTTTTCACATTGAATATAGTAAAAAAAATGTGAGCTATGGTTGAAAGAGCCTACAAGTACCGATTTTTTCCCACGACCGAGCAAGAGAATCTCTTGCGACGGACAATGGGATGTGTCAGGCTTGTCTATAATAAAGCTCTTGCTACTAAAATTGAAGGTTGGTATCAGCGACAAGAGAGGATTGATTACAAACAAACCTCTAGTTTGCTTACTAGTTGGAAAAAGACCGAAGATTTGGACTTTTTGAATGAGGTTAGCAGCGTACCCTTGCAGCAATGTCTACGACATCTGCAAAAAGCCTTTGCTAACTTTTGGGGCAAACGTGCCAAGCATCCAAGGTTTAAAGTCAAGCGAAATGGTGGTTCGGCTGAATTTACCAAATCGGCGTTTAAATTCACAAATAACAGTCTTTGGCTGGCAAAATGCCAAGAACCATTAAATATAGTTTGGTCTAGACTTTTGCCTGATGGGACTAGTCCTTCTACTGTCACAGTCAAACTTGAGCCATCTGGTAGATGGTTTGTTTCTCTGTTGGTAGACGACCCAACTGTTCAGCCATTGTCGCCAACTAATAAAAAAGTGGGCATTGACCGTCTGCTTACTACCAGCGACGGCGACAAGATAACTAACCCAAAGCATTTTAATCGGCTGTATCAAAAGCTTAAAGTCGCACAAAAGGAATTGAGTCGGAAAACCAAAGGCTCGAATAACCGATATAAAGCGAGACTTAAAGTAGCTAAGATACACGCCAAAATTAAAGATGCTCGTACCGATTTTCTGCACAAGTTGACTACTGATCTGGTCAGGGCAAATAGCATAATCGTCATTGAAGATCTTGCTATCAGAAACATGGTCAAAAACCATAAGCTTGCTCGGTCTATTTCCGACACTGCTTGGGGGAAGATGTTTCGTCAGCTTGAATATAAGTGTGAATGGTACGGGCGAACATTGGTCAAAATCGACCGCTTTTTCCCTGGCAGCAAGCGATGTAATCATTGCGGATTTATAATGGATGCTCTCCAGGGCATGCCTCTTGATATCCGTAGTTGGGATTGTCCTAGTTGTGAAACTAAAGAAATTGACAGGAATATCAATGTGGGAAAGAATATACTCGCTGCGGGACTCGCAGTGGAGGTCGCGTCTGATCGGGTTTCCCGACCAGTTTATGACGACCGTATTGTCTGTGGAGCAGACATAAGACCTGATAGACATAGTTCTAAAGCGCGAAGAGCCGTTGCGGGGGTTCCCCCCGTTGTCCTAAAGGATACACCTTCGGATAAGGCTACTGAGCAAGAAGGGCAGTTGCGAAAAACCTCTAGGGGAAAGAAACAGAAACCTAAGTCGTGAGTCTTAGGAATCCCGAGGGGCTGTCTATTGAGGAAACCTCAAGAAGTTTATAAGCCCCGTCCGCTATATTCGGTCTCCGAATTAGCAATGGGAGGATGTCAAGAACAGAAATAAAGGGATGTTAGCATACACCAGAAACAGCCGAACCGAATATCAAACAAAATTGCAGGCGTGCGAATGGACGAGCTAGAGTGTAAGTGAGGAACAGTAAAATGATTGCCAAATTTATAACTAAATTTTGTCTAACTTTAGGTTTGATAATTACGATCGCAGCTTGCGGTGGTTCTACAGAAAACCAGTAACAAGACAGGCGCACTCTAAAATTGCTCTACTGGCAAGCACCAACCATTCTCAATCCCCCTCTTTCTACAGGATTAAAAGATACAGAAGCCAGTCAAGAGTTAGACCCAGAAAAACGCCAACGACTATTTATTAAGATGAACGATATTTTAGTTGAGGACGTTGCAGTCATTCCTTTAGTACATCGGGCAGATGTAATGGCTTTTAGCAACAGCCTAACAGGTTACGAGCCTACCGCCTGGGATGTGCGAACCTGGGACATCATGAATTGGCGACGAAAGGGTAATGAATAATAGGCGTTAACAAATATAGCCACTATTTGAATCAGAATTTAACTCAAAATTTAATATTAGCTCTACCAAATACCTGAGTTTTTCCCCTATTAATTTTTCAGTTGGAAGCATAATCTTTAGTAAAGTTGGGAATGTCGATCGTCGAGTTAGATCGCCAGAATCTTTTTTAAAAAATGTTTTCAATATGAATAGAAACCAACAACGTGATCAACCATCAGAAACAACCGAACCATCATATATCGAACAAAATCGAAGGCATGCTTATTGGCGTGCTAACGTTAGGCTCATTCGCAATCTGTTAATTGTTTGGGCCTTAGTTTCTCTTGGTTGCGGTATTTTACTCGTTCCTTTGCTTAATTCTATCAAGCTGGGCAATCTTCCTCTAGGTTTTTGGATAGCACAACAGGGTTCAATTTTTACCTTTGTGATTTTGATTTTTGTCTATGCGGTTCAAATGGACAAGTTGGATCGCAAGTATGGAAATAAATAATCAAGAAAAAACCCTAGTTATTAAATATTAATTATGTCAGTAGAAATTTGGACTACAGCCTTCGTGATTATTTCCTTTGCATTTTATCTTTTCATTGGCTGGAAATCGCGAGTTAAAGATAGCAAGGGTTTTTATGTTGCCGATCGCGGAGTTCCAGCGCTCGCTAATGGGGCAGCTACGGCAGCCGATTGGATGTCGGCAGCGTCATTTATTTCGATGGCAGGATTAATCTCATTTATGGGTTATGATGGCTCGATCTACCTGATGGGGTGGACTGGAGGCTTTGTACTTTTAGCGTTATTGCTAGCTCCTTATCTACGGAAGTTTGGTAAATATACCGTTCCTGATTTTGTCGGCGATCGCTATTATTCAGTTTGGGCGCGATTGGTGGCTGTAGTAGCTGCTCTATTCATTTCTCTGACTTATGTAGCAGGACAGATGCGGGGAGTCGGCATTGTTTTTAGTCGCTTTCTTCAGGTAGACATCAGTACGGGAGTAATTATCGGCATGGTAATTGTGGCATTTTTTTCCGTGTTGGGCGGAATGAAAGGTATTACTTGGACACAGGTAGCTCAGTATGGTGTTTTAATCGTTGCTTATCTAATTCCTGCGATCGCCATCTCAGTTATTTTGACGGATAATCCTATTCCTCAGTTAGCATTTAGCTTTAGCGATATAGTCGAGAAACTCGATGGCGTACAGACAGACTTAGGCTTTGCTGAATATACTCAACCCTTTGTCGATAAATCGATGTTGGATGTTTTGTTTACTACCGTTGCTTTGATGGTAGGTACGGCAGGATTACCTCACGTTATTGTTCGTTTCTATACCGTTCCTTCTGCCCGTGCAGCCCGTTACTCCGCTGGCTGGGCATTACTCTTTATCGCGATTCTTTATACTACCGCCCCTGCGCTGGCTTCTTTTGCCCGTTATAACTTGATTGATAGTTTAAACAATAAAACAATTCCGCAAATAGAGCAATTAGATTGGGCAACTAAATGGGAAAATACGGGCTTATTGGCATTTGAAGATAAAAACGGTGATGGCAGAATTACTTTAACCCCAGAAGAAGAAACAACCAACGAAATTACCATTGATCGCGATATTATCGTTCTCTCTACTCCAGAAGTAGCCAAACTTGCCCCTTGGGTAATTGCCTTAGTCGCTACGGGTGGTTTAGCTGCTGCTTTATCTACTGCATCGGGACTGCTACTGGTAATATCTAGTTCCATCGCTCATGATGTTTACTATCGTATTATTAATCCTGATGCTACCGAAGCTCAACGATTGATGGTAGGTAGGATTATGGTCGGTTTTGCCGTGGCGATCGCAGGTTTCTTTGGGGTTAACCCCCCTGGTTTTGTAGCTGAAGTAGTCGCTTTTGCCTTTGGTTTGGCTGCTGCAAGTTTTTTTCCCGCGATTTTTCTCGGTATCTTCGATCTTCGTACTAATAAAGAAGGTGCGATCGCGGGTATGGTTACGGGATTAGCCTTCACTGCTTTTTATATTATTGGCGTCAAGTTTTACGGAATGCCACCTTGGCTGTTTGATATTTCTCCCGAAGGGATTGGCACAGTGGGCATGATGCTTAACTTTATTGTCACCTTCGTGGTTTCCCGTTTTACCCCACCACCACCACTAGAAGTACAAGAAATGGTAGCTAGTTTACGTTCTCCTGAAGATATTGACACTGTTTATCAAAATGAACAGATAAGTTAATGCTCGGCGAACTGAAATATGAGTTTCTCCCCCTATGATCCTGATTATATGAGCGAAAAATACAGAATAATAGCTGATATAAAAGCAACAAATCAGGAGTTAGACTGCCATCCAATTTGTACTATATTGACTTCTCGCTCTAGAATCAAAGTTTTTGTTTTATATCACATTTTTGATGTTTGGGATACAAACAAACTGGTTCAACCTTTACAAAACAAAATCAACGTAGCTTTGTTAAAAAAGCCCTATAAATATCATCATGAGCTAAAAAAAATACTCGAAGAAACTATTCTTAATTGTCCAGCAGAGCTTTATCCTTACGGTCAACCCAATAAAGATTTTGCTAATTATCTTCATGCCGTAGCAGAGATATGTATAGACTCAGATTTTTATTTTTGGTATTTTCTCGAAGCATCAAATCATTTAAATGAACTTAAACCAGAAATCAAAGCCTTAATAGAATTCAACTCATCTATAGCCAACTGGGGAACTATATCGGAGATGATAGCCGTATTGCTTCTGAGAAAAAAACAATTCGATCTGCGAGTGGTTACTAAAATTGTTCGAGTTTTAACCAGCGAGGGAAAAGAATGTCCATTTTTGCTCAAATATACCGAAAAGCTACTTCAGAATCAAGGTACTCAATCTGAGCTGCTGGTTTTTAAACTGCTAAATTGTTTTTGTCGGGATGAAGCGGAACAAATCAGAGCATTACAGACAGGTTTGAAGGCACTCTACTTGCGTAAGCAACTTTGGAATTACGCATTGGTAGAAATCAGGAAATTAGAGCGGTAGATCTCTTAAAACTTTTAAAAAAAGTCTTTTTAAAGCAGGTAAACATTGATGTTGATTTGGTTATTAATTCAAAATATCGTTCCAGAGGCGATCGCAATAGTAACAATTTCTCCGATTCTAAAGGTCGAATTTGCTCACAGTTGTTGGCTATTTCTAGTTTATTCGGTAGCAATTAGATTAATTTGGCAAAGTGCGATTATCATCCATGGTTTGGGTCACACTACAGCGATCGCTTTAGCAGATAAAGATTTATCAGTATTTAACTCGACATGATATTAATAACCTTAGGATGGATGATTCCCTTAGTTAAAACTATATCGCGACTATTTTTTGCGATCGCTCCTTTACCTCAAAGTTTATGGGAACTTATCACCCCTGTAGTAACTTTGGCAGATATAGCTGTTTATATTTTTGGTGTCTGGCTATGGACTTTACTTATTCGCTATTTTCAGGATAGACAGTTACTCGCCAGGATCGGTAAAAGAACTTTGATTATCGCCGATGTGTCATGGGTTAACCAGCTATTAGAATCATATATCAGCAAACTATTTTCTCTCAGCTATGGCATTGCTAGTCTAGAAGTGCATGGCAGCAATCCTCAAGATGAGCAGAAGAAAAGGAATATTTTGACTAAAAAATAATAAAATAAGCCAAAATATTCCTCTAAAAATATCTATCAAAGACTTTTTGTAAAAACAGTCTAAGTACAGGATGCAATGGCATATTGAGTTGTAGACAAGTAGACAGAAAAGTGAGGCAAATAAAATTGAAATGGGAAAAAAACTTATCCCTCAGACCTCAGCGATCGCTAGTTTTACCTAAAAATCTAGTTTTCTTCCTTTTAATAGACAATTTTATCTTCATCGTTCGATTCTTCTGTAATTTTAGTATCAACAATTGTTTGAATAGATTGAGCGATCGAGCAAACAATTATTAACAATGAATTCGCGTTTTCTTGGGTTTTGTTGGAAAATGATGACGTTCGACTACATAATTAACTCCGCGATACTTGTAAATAACTGCGCTCATTTGAGAATCTGGCGTTTGAGGCTGGTTAATTGCTACGAGTTTACGAAGATGATATTTGTGTCCCCTGTAGCAAGCTGTATCTTCAGAAGCAATGGTTAAAATGTGCTTTTGAGATTGAGAATAGGCTTGACCTAAAAAGCGTAATTTCATTGGCTAGATACTCATTTTTATTAAAATTATTCCTATTATGCAATTTGTGCATAAACCACAAAAGGGGATAATCTCAGGTAATTATTAGGCAATACTATTTCTATGTGCTTAAAGTAATAAGATTAAGGCTATACCGAGACTAATCTCATACTTCTAGATGCAAAAACTTCAAGAGTTTTTACTCAATTGCGATCGCCTTAGTTGTAACAAAAGCGAGTTTATTAGCTTAAGATGAACAACCGAAGTATTGAACCTTACAAATTACTGCGAGAAATCGCCGTAGAAAAGGGTATAGTTGCGTTCGACCCCTTGAAGAAACAGTGGCTTACTAGCGTGCAGGCTGATGATACATCTTCAATCGCTATCCCTAATTTAGACGGACAGCTAATAGTAGACCCTACATCTTTAGCTGCTGTGGCAGATGACTTTGGACATATTATTCGACGAACCCCTTTG
This sequence comes from Cyanobacteriota bacterium, assembly GCA_046050865.1. Taxonomy (GTDB): domain Bacteria; phylum Cyanobacteriota; class Cyanobacteriia; order Cyanobacteriales; family Xenococcaceae; genus Waterburya. Next base: position 18,543 of record JBJOPG010000005.1, on the reverse strand, counting down.
GCTGTCTTGCAACCTGGTTCTCGACAGGATATCGCCATAATAATCCATTATGCCAATCGGATTGGTGTAGCGATCGCCATGCGCGGACAAGGACATTCTCCCTATGGTCAAGCACAGGTTAATAAGGGAATAGTCATAGATTCAAGATTTCTCAATGCCATTCACTGTATTAGCTCTACAGAGGTTGTTGTGGATGCAGGGGTGACATTATTCGATCTTTTGACCGCAACTTGGGAGCGGGGGTTGACTTTACCAGTACTTACAGATTACCTGGGTCTATCGGTCGGAGGACTATCGCAAGTCGGCGGTATTGGCGGTCATGCTCAACATTTTGGCTCTTTTGCCGATACTATATTAGCGTTAGAAGCGATCGATGGGTTAGGGCAACAGATTGTCTGTGACTCTACCCAACAAACCAGTCTATTCAATTCCCTACTGGGAGGACTCGGACAGTTTGGCGTTGTTACCCAAGTCACCTTACCACTAATTCCAGCCCCGACTAATGCTAGGGCATATCATCTCTCGTATAGTAGTTTGGAGCAGTATCTTGCAGACCAAGAGCAGGTATTGAAAGATGGGCGTTTTAATTTTCTTAAGGGGCAAGTAACTCCCAATCCTTCGGGGAGTTGGATTTATCTACTAGAGGCAGCTAGCTACTATACGCCTCCTGAAACCCCTAGTGATGAGGCATTGCTAAAGGGTTTAAGTTTTGACGGAGGAATAAATGTTTTTGAATTTAGCTATTTTGATTGGCAGAATCGTTTAGCTTCTACAATCGCTGAATTACAAGAAAACGGAGTATGGGAATATCCCCATCCTTGGTTAAATCTTTTTCTGCCTGGTAGTCAAGTAAAATCCTACGTTAGTTCGGTGCTGCAAACTCTAACAGCTTCAGAGGTCAGAGATCCGATTCTGCTATATCCCTTCCGTCGGAGTAAGTTAACTCGCCCATTTATTAAAACCCCCAAAGAAGAGACTATATATCTTTTTAGTATTCTACAGACTGCTAAACCAGATCCAGAAGCGGTGAATGCACTGCTGGCTAAGAATCGCTTCTGGTTCGAGCGAGCTAGAGATCTAGGTGCTAAAAGCTACCCAGTTAACGCATTACCTTTTAGTCAAGAAGACTGGGTAAGACACTTTGACGACAGTTGGGAAACGTTTGCATATTTGAAAAACTGTCTCGATCCGCGAAAGCTTCTTTCTCCTGGTCAGGGCATTTTTATACAATAATATTGCGATCGCATCATAGTTTCATTCAGGATTTTGACAGGCGAACAAATACCTGACTTTTTCCCCTATTGTCGATCGGAATAACCAGCTACGGTAGTAAATGTGCAAACAGTCTCGATTTAAATTTAATTTATTAGAACAACAGAATTAATCTAGATTTTAGATATTGATTATGGCATCTGTAACTTTTTCACCCCAGGGTACGCAGTTAGATAATGACGAGATCGCAGATACCCAAGTGGATGAAAGCGATCGCTTGGGAATTAGCTTTACCCTCGATACTTCGGGACTCGATACCGAACTACAATTTTTAAAACTTCAGCTAGAGGGGGATTCAACTGAGGTTAATTTATCAGATAGCATAACTGATTTTTTTGCCACTACTTTTCCCGATGTTGCTGTCGTCGAAGACAATTCTGATGGCGACTTTATTTCGGTAGTAGTCGAACTGAGGGGTGAACCTGGGGCAATTCCCAATACCGAAAATGTCATAGTGGAGTCAGAAGCCACGGTTTTGGATGGTTTGGTTAACGATGGCGCGACAGACATCGGCGTAACGGTATTAGAAGCGATCGATGCTAATGGCAATGATGTAACTGACTTATTTGAACCTGCAAAGAGTGCGATCGATCTGCAACCTTTGCCCCAAGTTCAAGAAATCTTCGGTACACCAGAAAGCGAGCCGATTATTGGTACACCGCAAAACGACCTTATTGAAGGTAAAGAAGGCAACGACCTAATTATCGATCTAGAAGGTAACGATCGCTCTTTTGGCGGTGAAGGTAGCGATCTGTTCCTCGATGATGCGGGCAACGATACGATTATTGGTGGTGCGGGTAATGATTTTGTCGGCGTAGATTCAGATAGCGGAGGCGATGACCTAATCGATCTGGGCAAGGGTAATGATTTTGCTTTTGGTGGAACGGGTGCAGACACTTTCGTTCTCAATCGCGATTCTGAAGTCACGGTAATTAATGATTTTAGCCCTGGTGAAGATCGTTTTGCGCTTGGTGAGAATTTAACCAAAGACAATCTCAACTTTGCTCAACTAGATAACGATGCTCTTGGTTCACTTAATGGTAGTACCTTAATCAATGATGCGCAGACAGGAGAATTGGTTGCTATTGCTGTTTCCGCCACCGCCGAAAACATATCGAATGCTGAGTTTATTAGTGCAGCAGACGTTTTGCCAACGGATAACTCATCAACTGCACAAAAAGCAAATAACCAAACCATTCAAGCAGAATTACCCCCAGCCCAGTCGGCAGAAATCTTGGGTACTTCCGATCGTGATGTTTTGGTAGGTGACGATAGAACTAACCAGATTTTAGCTGGCGGTAACGACGATTTTATTAATGCTGGAGTCGGCGACGATCTGGTTTTTGGTGAAGACAATCTTGATATTCTAAATGGCGAAGCTGGTCAAGACTTGCTCAATGGTGGTGCTAATGACGATATCCTCAACGGTGGTGAAGGTAACGATACTCTATTAGGAGAAACGGCAGACATTTCCAACATTCTCAATGGAGATGGCGGTAACGATCTTGTAGTTGGTGGTGCTAATAGCGATGCAATAGGTGGCGGTCAAGGTGATGATTCGCTTTCTGGTGGAGCTGACAATGATCGTTTAATTGGTAATGAGGGACGCGATACCTTTATCTTGCCTTCGGGAGAAGGGGCAGATGTTGTCTTCGATTTTGAACTAGGACAAGATTCGATCGCCCTTACTAATGGCTCTAGCTACGATTCTTTGCAGATAGAATACAATGCCCAAGGTAACTATACTAATGTTAGCGAAGAGACAGGAGAACTCATCACGACCCTGATTGGAGTAGAAGCAGACCAATTAACCGAACGCAACTTCACTACTATTGAAGATATATAGTAGTCGCCAAATCTGTTAGGACGCCATCTTCAAGACATGCTCCATGGCGTTCCGCAAATAATTAAACTCGCTCCGACCGTGACGGATACGTCACCCCGTGAGTGTGAAATCTGGTTAATTCCACAAAATTCAGTGCAGAAAAAAATGAACGTTCGAGATAAAATACTTTTAAAGGTAGTCCAATTTATAGTTTTAGTATTGGGGACAATATCACTCGTTGTATCTCAGCCTCTAGCTGCTCAAGAAAGCCAATCAATTACAATTGATGGGTCTAGTACTGTCTATCCCATAACTCAAAAAATTATAGAACAGTATCAAGCGAGCCAAGAGAAAACAAAAGATATCGAGGTTAAATTTTCTGGTACTGGTGGGGGTTTTGATAAATTCTGTCGTGGGGAAACCGATATTAATAATGCATCTCGTCCAATTCAAGTAGACGAAATGAAAGCGTGCAACAATTCAGAAGTTCGTTATTACGAATTACCTGTAGCCTTTGATGCTATTGTAGTTGTGGTCAATCCCCGAAATGATTGGCTTGACAGTATCACTGTTGGAAAATTAGCCAAAATTTGGTCGCCTGATGCTGAAGGCAAAATTACTCGTTGGAATCAGGTAAGACCGAGCTTTCCCGATAGCCCTCTCAATCTCTATGCTCCTGGTCAAGATTCGGGAACTTTTGATTATTTTACCGAAGCTGTAGAGGGAAAAGCAGAATTGAGTCGTAGCGATCTAACTGCGAGTGAAGATGATGAGGTTTTAGTAAAAAAAGTCAGTCAAGATTCCAATGCTCTGGGTTACTTCGGTTTGTCTTATTACGTTCAACATGCCAATGAAATGAAAGCTGTAGCAGTTGATAATGGCAAGGGGGCAGTCTTACCGAATAGGGAATCCATCGAACAGGATCAATACCAACCTTTATCACGTCCTTTGTTTATTTACGTTAATGCAGTTTCAGCGCAAGAAAATCCAGCTTTGAGAGAATTTATTGATTTCTATCTTGCCCAAGGACCAGAGCTAGTAACCGAAGTCGGTTATGTTCCTTTGCCAGAGGAAGCCTATCACATTAATGAAATTACGTTTCACACAGGTGAAGTAGGGACAGTTTTTGAGGGGAATTTTCAATTTAACCTTACTATATCCGAACTATTACGAAAACAAGCCCGATTTTAATTCTTAAGTTAAATAAGTCTTACAGGCGATCGCCGAAATGGCAATGACGAGTTATTGGTATAATGCCTGGCAGAACGCAAGGTTAGAAAAATGGTTAGATTAATTAGAAGAAATAGGACAAATATAATAACGGCAATGAAGCTAATAACGGCAATGAAGCTCGATCGCGATCGCATTTGGATAGACTAAAGCTAACTCCTTGAAAAAATAAAATATGTAGCTTTAAATTTTTAACTATAACTTTAAATGAACCAAAGAATTCACCATTAATGCAGTTGCTTAACTGGATTTTTCGACCCTTTGATTTTTTAGAAGAATGCGCTCGCATTGAACAAAATATGGCGATTGCCGAGCGTATTTAAATCAGATAAGCCTCTTTATATTGATTGATTTTATTGATTGCTAGGGTTGGTAAAAGGGGACGGCTCTTGAATTTGAAATGTAAAGATTAATATTATGACTCATTTTGGCATCCTTTCTTCACCTCTCACAGGACATTTGAATCCCATACTTTCTGTAGCTTATGAATTAAAAAAGAGAGGTCACCATATCAGCGTATTCGGTATTTTGGATCTTGAAAATAAGGTCAAACTAACTGGCGATTTAGATTTTTATCCCATAGGGAAAGAAAAATATCCCCAAGGCACGCAAACTAAAATTTTTGCAAGACAAGGAAAGTCGATAGGATTGTCGGGGGTTAGAAATATCTTCAAGATTTTGCACAAGTTTACAGAACTAAATCTTGAAGAAGCGATCGCAGCTATTAAAACCTCAAATGTTGATACTTTAATAATCGATCAGGCTTTGATAGAAGGAGAAACCATAGCTTCGTTTTTAAACTTACCCTTCATTACTGTTTGCGGCTGTATTCTCTTAAATTCTGATCCTCAACTACCTAGTTTTTACACCTCTTTAACATACGATCCATCTTGGTTTGGTCGTTTACGAAATAAGATAGTCAATAAGTATATTACTTTAGCAACTATCTCAACTTTTATGTCTTTGATTGAAACAATAGTTCAATTTCGTAAAGAACATCATTTTGAAAACGAATTTAATCTTGATTCAATCTGGTCTAAAAAAGCTGTTATTTGTCAACAACCTCGTGAGTTTGATTTTCCGAGAATTCTTCCCGAACAATATCATTATGTAGGTCCTTTAATTTCTAAAGATGCTCGTCCCCAAATAGATTTTCCTTGGGAAAAATTAAATGGAAAACCATTAATATATGCTTCTTTAGGAACATTACAAAATCAACTGATTTCACTTTATCAAATGATAGCTGATGCTTGTACTGAATTTGATGTTCAATTAGTTATTGCTTTGGGAAATCCTTCGCTTCCATTAAAGCTAGAAGATTTGCCAGGTTCTCCGCTAGTTGTTCAATATGCTCCGCAATTAGAACTGCTGAAAAAAGCGACTTTGTGTATTACCCACGCTGGTTTAAATACATCGATGGAATGCTTGATGAATGCCGTACCAATGGTAGCAATTCCTATTACTAACGATCAGCCAGGAGTTGGAGCGCGGATTGCTTGGACGGGTACGGGAGAAGTTATTCCAGTTAGGAAAGTGAGTGTGAAGAAGTTGAAGACAGCTATCAAGCGAGTCTTGTCAGACAATTCCTATCGAAAAAATGCCCTAAAACTTAAAGAGACAACGATCCGTGCAGGAGGGGTAACAAAAGCTGCCGACATTATCGAACAGGTTGTGACAACAGGAAAACCAGTTTTGGCTACAACCCAACAATAAGAACGTAGATATTAGGAAAAATTTTATGTCTGATTGTAGCAATTCATTAAAAAAAACAGTAAATCCCAAATACACTTCTGAAAGCGAAACAAATAGAGTACTTGACGTTTTTGGTGGTTTAAAAAAGGATGCTGAGAAGACAAAAACTTTTTCGGAAGAGGAAAACACAGACGATCTCCACCCAGTGTTAACCATGACCTCTATTGGACAACTGGGACGATTTGGCAATCAGCTTTTTCAATATGCCTGTTTGAGAATTTGCGCCGAAAAGAGTGGTGCCAAAGTAGAGTGTCCTCCTTGGATTGGTCAGACTCTTTTTGGACATACTGATGCGCCTATTTCCCAACGCTTATCTCCAGCAGTAGAGCTTAAGGATGAGGGAGAAAGTCTGTTTGACATAATTCCCGAATTTATTCCTTATCTAGAAAAACTGGCTGATGCTAAAAGCACTCGCATTAGTTCAAAAATATTAACACAAGGTTTGGCTAATGCAGATCTTTGGGGCTTTTTTCAATTTCATACTCGACACCTGAAACCATATCGGCAATATTTCTGCTCTTTATTCCAACCTGTAGACGAGCTAAAATCTGCTTTAGAAGATGGATTAAATACCCTCCGTTCTCAGGGCAAAACCATGGTTGGGGTTCATGTTAGACGCGGAGATTATATTACAGAGCCAAGGGTAGGGTTTACCTTAGTATTTCCTCCAAAATGGTATTGTGCATGGCTCGAAAATATCTGGGATGAATTAGAAAAACCAGTTCTATTGTTATGCAGCGATGATGTTGACAGCATCGTTGATGAGTTTGCTAAATTTAATCCTATAACTTCAAAAGATTTAAATATAAAGCTGCCAGCCAGGTTTGAAGACTTAGAACTAGAGTTTTATAGTGACTTTTTCATGCTAAGTAACTGTGACGTGGTGGTTACTAGCAATAGCAACTTCAGTTTTGTTGCCTGTATGTTGAATGAGCGAGCCAAGATGTTTGTTCGTCCAGATTGGGATTTTTCTAAAAAGTTTCAAGAATTCAATCCTTGGGACAGTGAACCGCTTTTATGGTTAGGTGGTGATCAGTCTAAATTCGTCAAGAGTTTGTCCGATAGTTTATCTATTACCTACAAAACTCAGGGTTTTTGGGCAGTGTTAAAGTGCCTATTCATTTATCTTCCCCAAAACTATATCAAAGGTTGGGCAATTAGAGCTTATCTTGGCTACCAAACCAAAGGCATCTTGGGTGTAATTCAGAGCTTGTCGTACATATTAGGTTTACGCTCTGTTAGAAAGCGTTGCGATCGCTACTGATTCAACCAAAACTACTAGATGAAGCTTTTCAAGTCAAACAAGTAACCTGCCAATTGAGAACTATATTTAGATTGCCCTAAAAAACATAAAAGCAAATATAACCATGATGAAACGAAATCATCAATTCAAAATTCAAAAAGTGGTAACACCAAAAGCTACATGCTAAAGGAGTTGCAATCTTATCTCCTCTATTAAGCCAAAGCTTTTCTAAGAGTCACAATCGACGACAATACAATTCACCGCTCTAGAGTCTCACATGAACGAAATCAAGTACCTCCTTTCAGAAAACCAAATGCCTACTGCTTGGTACAATATCCAGGCAGATTTACCCACCCCTTTGTCTCCAATTTTGCATCCTGGCACTGGAAAAGCAATCTCCCCCTCTGACTTAGCCCCCCTCTTTCCGATGAGTTTAATCGAACAGGAAGTGAGTCAGGAGCGGTGGGTTGAGATTCCTGACGAAGTGCAATTTATTTATCGACAATGGCGACCTACCCCCATGTATCGGGCGCGCCGACTGGAGAAAGCTCTCGATACTCCCGCCAAGATTTACTATAAATATGAAGGCGTTAGCCCTGCTGGCAGTCATAAACCTAACACAGCTGTGGCTCAGGCTTATTACAACAAACAAGCAGGTATCAAACGACTAATCACAGAAACAGGAGCAGGACAGTGGGGGTCTTCCCTTGCTTTTGCAGGTGCGCTATTCGGTTTGGAAGTCCTCGTTTACATGGTAAAAGTCAGCTATAACCAAAAACCCTATCGTCGTGGCTTTATGGAAGCCTATGGAGCGAAAGTTATCGCTAGCCCTAGTGAAGAAACTCAAGCAGGACGCTCAATTTTGGCGACGAATCCTGACAGTACAGGTAGTTTGGGCATCGCTATTAGTGAAGCTGTGGAAATTGCTGCTCAGGATGAACAGAGTAACTATGCTTTGGGCAGCGTTCTCAATCACGTTCTGCTCCATCAAACTGTCATCGGACAGGAGGCTTTAGCACAGATGGAAATGGCTGGGGATTATCCAGATCTGGTGATTGGCTGCACGGGTGGGGGGAGTAACTTTGCGGGAATTGCTTTTCCGTTTTTGGGTGCCAAGTTAAGAGGTGAGCAAGACGTTAAAATTATTGCCGTCGAACCTGCTGCTTGCCCAACCCTCACTCGTGGTCAATATGCCTATGATTTTGGCGATACGGAACACTTGACACCATTAATGAAAATGCACACCCTTGGTAGCACTTTTATTCCAGAAGGCATTCATGCTGGGGGTTTACGCTATCACGGTATGGCTCCACTGATGAGTCATGTGGTAGCTTTGGGACTCACTCAACCAAGAGCAGAACATCAATTAGGCTGTTTTGCCGCTGGATTAACATTTGCTCGCGCTGAAGGCATCCTACCTGCACCTGAAGCAAATCATGCCGTCAAAGCCGCGATTGATGAAGCTTTAAAATGCAAAGAGTCAGGCGAGAGTAGAGTAATTCTGTTTAATCTCTGTGGTCATGGACACTTTGATATGCAGGCGTATATGGACTATCAAGCGGGAAAACTGATAGACACCGAATACAGCTCCGCAGAAGTAGCAATGGCACTAGCAGGATTGCCTTCTATTGGTTAAACCTCTCATGGTCTATCTACTGAGATCTTGCACCTAACCCGCAATTTAACTGTGGTATTAGGGAAAAGGTTAAAGGGAAAAGGGTTTAAATTTGATTGTCAAGCCCAAGTTATTCAGTTTTTGTGTAAGGCGTGCAAAATTTGAGTCTAATTGTGTTTAGAAACTTTCGCTAAATTGAGTCTGACTCTACCCCAAAAAGATGCTTTATATCTCGTTGAGTTTGAAACTGTCCAGGTTGATGAACAGGTTCAGGTTATTGAATGAAAGCAGTGTCGAGTAAAAGAATATAGCCGATGAATCCGAGAAAACTGACCGAATGTCGTAAATGCCAGTAAAATTTACCTAAAGCACAATCGTTCAAGAACGGCGCCGAATCGAATAAATAAGTTCAAAGCCGAAATAGATGTTGAAAACAAAAACTGTGACAGGGAATCTTCCTAAAGCGATCAAACTCAGTCAACGGTTTGATCAGACAACTCCGGTGTTATCTAGTCAGCAAATGAACTGGAATGGGATTGTGGTTGAGCAGTATCAGCATCTTTCAAGTTCGTTTGAAGTTGAATTTCCTGCCCCATCAGATCATTGGCTCGTCTTACCTTTAGGGCAACCTGTCCTTGTAACCCAAAAGTCTGACGATCGCTCGTATGAATCCGTTATTCAGAGGGGCGACAGCATTCTTGTTCCTGCTGGACAACCGAAGTACTGGTGTCGGCGCGAAGGCATCTGCTGTTCGCTACACATTTACTTAAAACCAGAGATGATTAGGCAAACCGCTGAAGCATCTGAAATGGATACAAACCGAATCGGCCTCGTGGACTGTTTTGGTAAGCAAGATTTACAGCTTCATCAGATCGCCATGCTGCTTGTAGCTGAGTTGGAGCCTGGTGGTATGATGGGTCAATTGTATGTTGAATCACTTACCCAAGTATTAGCTATTCATCTACTAAGACATTATTCTACCGTCACGCAAACCATTACACCTGAGAACAGAAGTTTAACTCATACTCAGTTGCAGCAGGCGATCGACTATATTCACTCTCATCTCAATCAAGACTTGTCATTAGCGAAACTTGCAAGCATCATCAATATCAGCCCCACTTACTTTGCCAGTTTATTCAAACAGTCGATGGGAATTGCTCCACATCAATATGTGATTCAACAGCGGGTAGAACAGGCAAAATTAATGTTGTCGAAAACAGATTTAGCGATCGCGGATATTGCTTTACAAGTGGGCTTTTCTAACCAAAGCCATTTAACAAGACACTTCAAACATTTTACTAAAGTGACGCCAAAGCAGTTTTGTAAGATCGTAAGAATGTGACAAATTATCATAAGAATCTAAAAGAAGCTGCGCACTAGAACTGGCTACACTTCAAATAGCTAGGAAAAATGAGGCGATCGCTAGGTTACAGTCTGTAAATAGTTGGAATCCTTTCTTAGTTTAATGGCATTCGCATTGCATGGTGAAAATTATGAGTTCAAATCAGCAGCTTTTGCAAAATTTATACGAAGCCTTCAACAAAGGCGAGCTTGAAACAATCATCTCGGTGATGCATCCAGACGTGAAATGGGCGAACGGGGTAGAAGGCGGTTTCGTTTACGGACGCGACGCGGTGCGAGAATACTGGACTAATCAATACAAGGTGATTCAAGTGCAGCTTGAGACCTTAAAGTTTGAGACGGATGAACACAATCGAAATGTTGTTACCGTTCATCAAATCGTCAGAGATGTGCAAGGCAATTTGCTCGCGGATACAACAGTTCAGCAAATCTTTACCATTGAGCATGGTTTGATCGTTCTTTATGAAATTGGCGAAACTGAAACCATCCAAGAGATAATTCAAAAGACGAGAACTTCCAATGAGCAATAAAGATTCTGAATAGATTTTATAGAAGATAAAATGGTATGCATTTAACAATTAAATTTTTGAAAGATCTTCGCAATTTCTAAGAGTAATTTGATAACTAATTCAGGCTCGATTTGTTCAACAATTCCCGTATCTCTAATAACTCCAATAAACATTTAGGCAGTTTTAACCAAAAAGATCATGATGATTTTAGCAATCCATACTGTTTCGCTAAGACTTTTTTAACTTAACTTTCATCTTCTCCACTGTATTAGGTCTATATCTTTAAAATACCTGAGTTTTCCCCCTGGTATTGATCGATTACGTGTTGCAAGATAAAAGTCCAATGTCAAATAGGTTTCAAGATGAGATTTGACTTTCCCAAGAAAAAAATATCTAATATAATGATTGGTTCTACATTAGGAGTTGCTTATTATGTTGAACGAGCTAGTGCTTCTCCAACTCCTGAAATCTATTTCATTCCCTTTCTAATTTTGTTCCTAATTCTCTTTATCACCAGTGGGATTGGTAATGGTTCGACTTTTCAGATGATTCCCATTATTTTTAAACCAGATCGAGCAGGAGCAGGTTTGGATTGGACTTCAGCCGTTGCTGGTTATGGTGCTTTTATTATTCCTCAAGCTTTTGGCGATCGCATTAAAGCTGGTCATCCTGAATATGAACTCTATGGCTTTGCCCTATATTACTTTAGTTGTTTAATCGTTAATTGGTGGTTTTATGCCAGAAAAAATGCAGAGACTCCTTGTTAATTTAGATTGATTACCATCAATTAGAAGAGGTTTAGTTGTGCAAAATTTGATTAAAAATAAATCTTCAGACAAGTTAAAATTAATTCTTCATGAAATCTGCCAATTGACCAACTTTTCTTATGGCGAAATTTGGTTTCCTAATGACGAAAACAATTTTTTAGAACTTAGTTCTAATTACTATATTGTAAACGATATTCATCAATACGATCTAGAACTTTTCTATGAATGTAGTCAAGGATTCATTATGTCAAAAGGGGAAGGATTGCCTGGACGAGTTTTCTTAAGCCATGAACCAGAATGGATACTAGATATCTCCTCGACTGAATCTGAAGAGTCTTTTGAATCTAAAGATTCTTTTCTAAGGAATACAATTGCTGAAGTTTGTGGAGTTAAAACAGGCTTTGCTGTTCCTGTAAAAATAGAGAAAAAAGTTTTAATGATTATGGCTTTTTTTACCTGCAAGTTACGCTCTTATTCTGCTGAATGTTTGATCTTAGCAGATTCAATAATAAAGCATTCAACTTCAAAAGCCTACTTTGATAATAACTAAAGTTTTTGGTCAGAAAAGATAATTCAAAGCACCTTCTTTCCTCAAAAACTGGCATCAAAGTGTTGTGTATCTTTCTTTAAAATGAAACCTCAAAATATTAATTTACAAGAAGTAACTGATTACTTAACCCTTTTTGCTAGAGAACAGAATCTTTCGGTTAAGGATTTAAAGCAGCGTCTAGATCGAATTTACGTTGAATGTGAGCAAACAGGTAGATATTGGCAGACTACTACAGAACTAACCTACGGTGCTAAAGTCGCATGGCGTAACAGTGTCAATTGTATAGGACGAATAGGAATAGGTGTTGGCAAAGCCTAAGTGTACGTGATTTGCGCCATCTAACTACTGCTGAAGACATTTTTGCTGCCCTTGTCGAACATATTGAAGTGGCTACTAATCGGGCGAAGATTCGTCCGAATTTATTTTTTCAGTCTGCTGCTTGGCACAGGGAAAACTTAAGTTCTCTAGAGCAGTTAGGTCGGCAATGTCCATTTCACATCTAAATGTACGATTTTGCCAAAGAAATTTTGGCGATCGCTCCTAGATCTTATAACTTAGCTTCACGAATATTCATCTTAAAACAAGAATTAGCGATCATTTAGCCTTGAACAGTGATTAATCCACGACTACGGTTTGACGTCTGATCAAGAGAATTAATTCCCTTCCATAATTCTTCGGTACGAACCCAGACTGGAGGATATTTATAAGCAGCAACATCCAGAATTAAAAAGCGATCGCTTTGCTGATGATATGCTGCGATTGGTGAAATGTGACCACCTCCAATTTGATTTAAGGCAGGGCGTCGATAATTGACTAAAACTAGGTCATGAGGATTCTTTAAGTTTTTTTGAGCTAGAGAACGAAATTGCTCAATGTCGATATCGGCAGCATAAATTAGTTTCGTGTCTAGTTGATTAGCTTGCAAAATACCATTGAGTTGAGCTAGCGTCATGCCGCCAAACGTAACTTTGAGAGGGTTAATAACTTTACGAGTTTCATTATTAAAGATAGTGGTTTGAGTAACGCGAGGTTGAGAATTATGTAAAGAATTTACGGCAACTACTGAACTTGCTACTCCACAAAAAGCTCTTCTTGACTGAGAAACAAAATTTTCTTGAAGATTAGCATAATCAGCGCGGAAATTACTTTCAGCCAAGAGTTTTTTACCTATTACTGACTTATTAGAAATAAGATTGGGCGGTAAATGTTGAGGAGCTATTTTGGGAGTGCTGAAAACAAAGTTAATTTTTTGTAACAAAATAATTGTTAGACCAACTAAAAAGCTTAAACCAAGATATCGTAAAACTTTCCGTAGCTTTTTCATTAGCTTTCTCCTATGTTAATAAACAAGACAAGACATTTTCATCCAAAACAACGACAAAACTAGTTGAAAGCAAAATTATCTGCATCTAAGCTATTAGCATCTACATTAGTCAAGATTGCCACTGTTTTTTCTTTTAAGGCAATTAGGGTATTATCGCCATCTTGAGTAAGAATAAGGTCTTCAAAACTAGTACCCAAGTTACTGAAACCAATTACATCGCTGTCTAATTCAAAATCGGCTATGCGGTTAGGAGTGTCGGGTAATTCGGTATCTGCAACCCAGAATTGGTCAGAACCTTCTCCGCCAACAACGTAATCGCCAGTACCCAAGAAGAAAGCATCATCGCCTACTATATCTCCATTAGAAAAACGTTCTGAATTATAAGAAGAAGAAGCAGGGATATCGCCTTCGGTAGCATTAAATACATTACCCGTGTCTGACAGGCTGTCGCCAAATACTACCAGGTTGCTAAAGGGTGCTTGAGATGAATCCGTATCTTCGGTAACGGTATCCACCAAATTAGTGCCGTCGATAATTCCTGCATCTTCAGGAGTGTCCAAAACATCAATAAATACAGCGCTAGGAACTCCAAAATTACCATTAGCATCTTGACTTTCGATAAAAATTGTATGGCGACCAGGTGATAACTTGCTAGTATCTACCTTTGCTGTTAGTTCTTCTACTGAACCATCTAGTTCTCCATCAGCCGACTCTAACTCAAAAAATTCCGCTCCTTCCAGCCAAGGAGGAGTATCAATGGTATACCGCGCTTGAGTGATATTTTGCACTGGCTCATCCCCTGAATCTAGGCGATCGCCTTCTCCATCGTTGTAACGAGTGTCATCAGCCGTAGCACTTAGAACCACTTCGGTTCCAGCAACTACTTGAGTTTGATCAGTACTAACCTCAAGCGTTTCGGGTCCAGCAGGCTGCTGATAGGGACGATAAGCGGTTTTGGCAGCATACATCAGTGCTGGCATCATTTCTGGGACAATCGTTGATTCAAAGTATTCACTATCTTGAAAGAATTTTGTACCCAACTCTAGAGTAGAGGAGGCTATGCCTAATTCGTCGTAAGCCCAAGCCATACTATCGCCATCTGTAGCATAGAGTCCGGTTATCCATTGAGCAACGTTGTATGCTTCTCCATCTACCCCAGTGAAATAACCAAACTTGCGCCCCAAAGTCTCAAGTTCTTTTTTGTTGCCAGCAGGCAGATCTGTCCAGCTGAAAGGATAGAGAGCCAAGTTTCCAAAGCTGTGAAGGTCGAGAAACACGCCTGTTGTATCATCGGGAGCGGCTTCAAAGTCTCCCGATCCTTTTTGATCGGGGAATAAAGAAGTCACATAGTCGCGCACTGCCTGAGTTTCAGGTTCTGAAAACGGTTCGGTACCGCGATAATCGAACTTCCCAGGGTCGTTACTCGAACCGCCTTCGATTTCGCCCCACTTTTCATTAAAGTTGCGATTGAGGTCAACTCCATATTCAGGAAAGGGGGCTGGCTCTTCTCCTGGTGGGGGGTTGGGGTTTGTGTTTTTGCGCCACAAATAGCCCTCTTCGGCTAATTGGCGTCCGTCAGGATTGACAACTGGCACTACAGCAATTTTAAAGTAGTCTAGTAGCCAGGTGGCATCAGCATTTTCACCATAGCCTCCCACTAACTCCTCAGCAAAGCGCGTTGCCAATTCGGAAGTAGTGTACTCACGGGCGTGAATCGCCCCCTCTACGTATAGAGTCGGCTTATCTTTATCTTCAATTTCGCTATTTTTATTAGTTAGCTCAAGTGCATAAATATCGTCGCCTTCTGAACCGCCAGGAGTTACTTTATCGTAGCTATCGCCAATATCTACCCATTCGGCAATTTCTGGATTGTCTTCAGCTAAATCAGCCAGGTCGGCATAAGTTTCTTCTACCGTACGATAGCTGGGAAACTCGGGAATTCCACTGTCTACAATTGTGCCTTCAATCGGAGAGGGATTAATCGCGCTATATACTGTGTCGGTCGTCTCTACGGCAATGTTCAGGTCGAAGTTCGTCTCTGGTTCGCCAGTGCTGCCCATTTGGGCTAGCTCTAGGCTAACATTCTGCGTTTCTGACCAATTTTCTGGAGTGAAGGTAACAGGATCGATCGGTAAGATTTCTCCTGTATCGGTAGTAAAACTGAGAGTAACTGGACTCTCTGGTTGAGAAGTAAGCTGTACCTGTAGGGTTTCATTCGCTCCACCTCTACTTAAAACCGCCTCTTTCCCATATTGTGACACTAATATATCTGGTGTTAAAGGAACTCCCTCAACATTTTCAAGGATCAATTCATCACCATTGTCATTTTCCATTACCAGAGCTACATATACATCTTGTCCCTGATAAGCACTGAGATCGGCAGTAATAGTAGTACTATCTTCTGTCCCCAAATCGGCTTCTGAAAAAGTTTTGATAGTTTCAAAATCGTCGGGGTTATCTTGGCTTTTAGTAGAAACGCGAAGGGTATAAATACTGCCTCGATCTTCTTCGGAACCCTGTTGGACATCAACAGCAAGAGTGTTGTTCTCAGCACTCGGTCTTAAGGACGGCGTTACCAACCAGTCTTCGGCTAAACCACCACTAACATCCTCTGGTTCGACAGCTGCTGTCAAAGGAAATCTCAGAGTCCAATTTTCGGCTTCACCAATGCCGTTTTTTCCAATAAAAGTCTTCCAGCCTGGAGGCGGGAAGCTGCGGTCAAAATCTTCATCGAGAATCGCTGAATTGGTCGAGGTCAAGTTTGAATTTTGCATGGTTGAGATACTTAAGATTCACAATTAACAGACATTGGTTTGGTCATTAGAACGCCTCACAGACATTCCTTGCTATGCGATCGCCTAATCCCATCACTTTCCATTGCATCCTCGAACGGTAATAAATCTTGAAATAGAAAGCTACTCAAGTAACGTTCCCCGAAGCTTGGCTGAATCATGACGATTAGCTTGTTGGCGTTTTCAGTGCGCTTGGCTACTCGAATCGCAGCGCAGAGTATCGCTCCAGTGGAAATGCCAGATAGCAAACCTTCATCCTTCGCAAGGCGACGACTATAGGCGATCGCCTCGTCATCTCTGACTGAGATAACCTCATCTAATAAATCAGTCCGCAGCACAGGAGGGATAAAGCCCGCTCCCAGTCCCTGAACCTGATGAAACCCAGGTGCGCCTCCAGATAGTACGGGACTACTTTGAGGTTCGACGGCAATGGCTTTAAACTCTGGTTTTCTTTGCTTGATAAATTCAGCTATACCTGTAATTGTGCCACCCGTTCCCACGCCTGCCACTAGAATGTCCATCTGTCCTTCTGTATCTGTCCAAAGTTCCTTAGCCGTGGTTTCGCGATGAATGTTTGGATTGGCAGCATTTTGAAATTGGTTGAGCATAAAACCATTAGGCAATTCCCGTAGGATCTCTGCTGCACGGACAATCGCCCCTTTCATTCCCTCTCTTTCAGGCGTTAGAATTAACTCTGCGCCATAGGCTCTCAACAGAACACGCCTTTCCCAGCTCATTGTCTCTGGCATGGTTATAATTAATTGATAGCCTTTAACCGCTGCCACCATTGCCAGGGCAATGCCCGTGTTACCTGCGGTTGCCTCAACCAAAATCGTTTTTCCAGGCTGGATTTGTCCAGCATCTTCTGCTGTTTGAATCATGGCAATCCCAACTCGATCTTTAATTGAGGCTGCTGGGTTCATCCCTTCTAGCTTAACCACAATTCGTCCTACACAGCCCTCAGTCTGGGGAATTCGGTTTAGTTGCACCAGTGGTGTGTAACCAATTAATTGAGTAACATCCCGAGCAATTTGCATGACTAATATCTTTCTAAATCTATCTATTAGGTTGGGGAGTCATACGTAGATAAGACTTGATTTCCTTTACACCTTTGGGAAACTTCTGTTTGGCTGTCTCAGTGGGAATGCTAGGAGCTACCACTACATCTTCTCCATCCTGCCAATCCACGGGGGTAGCTACGCTATAGTTATCCGTCAATTGCAGTGAGTCAATAACCCGCAGAATTTCGTTGAAATTGCGCCCCGTACTGGGTGGATAGGTGATAGTTAGGCGCACCTTCTTTTGTGGATCGATGATAAAGACAGTTCTAACTGTCACTTTCGCATTGGCATCAGGATGAATCATGCCATAAAGGGAAGAAACTGACTTATCTACATCCGCAACTATAGGATAATTCACGGCGGTATGTTGAGTCTCGTTGATGTCATTAATCCAGCCCTGATGAGATTCTTCATCATCTACACTCAGGGCAATGACCTTAACACCGCGCTTGTCAAATTCGGGCTTGAGTTTAGCGACGCTGCCAAGTTCAGTGGTGCAAACGGGAGTGTAGTCTGCTGGATGGGAAAAAAATACTACCCAGCTATCTCCTGCCCAATCGTAGAAATCGATCTTACCTTGAGAAGATTGCTGACTGAAATTTGGTGCTGTATTGCCAAGTTGAAGCATTAGATTTAATTTCTTGAAATTTTATTAGTTTGTTGACATTAATGTTTATCTTGCAGGGCGTAGTTGATAAATACTAGGGGAAAAACTCAGGTCTTTTGGTGGTGCATCAAGAAAGTGAGGGAGTGATAAACTGACAAAGTTTTCATAGTTAGCTTATTTAGATGGAATGGATTCTCTGCGGTCATGACAAGACTCATAAGCGCGGAAAAACTAGTAAAGGTAGTCAAAGATACTACTGTCCAAATTGCTAACAAACTTATAGCTAAGAATAAATTTGCCAAAGTTTGGGAACATATAAAGGCTACAGTACGTTGAGTGGTCAGTTATTTCAACTGGATTTGGGTTGATAGTCGTTAGACAAATACTGCTGCTATTGGTGCTAACCGCAAAACCACTAAGAAAGACAAAAAAACAGTCAAAGCATTGTTATAACTTGTCAATTATTGGAGGGGTTGTAAGCCTCCTTCGAGGTTCGGAGGCCCCCCGGGTGGCGGCTGCACCGGGGGCTGACTTGGCTGGGCCAGATGCCCCGTCACCCCGTCAGCTGTACTTCCTGCAGGCGTACCAGGAATCCTCGCACCTGTAAGACACACAGCGCACACGCACACACGCA
>JBJOPG010000004.1:0-61601 GCA_046050865.1 Cyanobacteriota bacterium | reverse complement strand
ACACTTCTGGATTTTTTACTGGCTGATTAATATATAAATAACGAAGCGCGAAAAGAAAGCGCGTTTTGAGTAAGCAAGACAAACATACAGAAACTCTAAATTAATCAACGTCTTGGTGCGCGTTTCTTGGCGGATTTATAATCCCCAGGGTCGCACCGCAAATAAACTATTGATTGAAGGAGACAGAATCATGGCTTTAGTACGTTACAACCCTTGGCATGAAATGAATTCTTTACAACGCCAATTAAATCACCTATTTGAAGATGCTTTGACTTCTGACAACTGGGGCGATTTTGGCAATCTATCTAAAGTACCTGCTGCCGAACTAATCGAGACTGATGATGCAGTACATCTCAAACTTGAAGTTCCAGGCATGGAAGCTAAAGATTTAGACGTTCAAGTTATGGCTGATCGAGTGGCGATCGCCGGTGAACGCAGATCTGAAACCAAGACTGAGGAAGATGAGGACAAGACTGCCGAGGTCTCCTCGGCAGCTCGATACGTCCGTGGTAGAACTCGCTTATCCGAAGGTGTATCCTTTAGGACTGAATTTAGATACGGCAAATTCTCTAGAGTCATTCCTCTACCAGTACGCATTCAAAACACCAACGTTACCGCAGACTACAAAGACGGTATTCTCAATCTGACTTTACCTAAGTCGGAAGAAGAAAAAAACAAAGTAGTGAAAGTAAATCTTTTAGGCGAAGCTGCCGAATAATCTGACCAGGATAACAAACTTAACGGACATCTCACAGGCGCGAACTAAATTCGAGCCCCGTGTCCTCGTCATATAGACTAAATAGTTTTGCCCAGTTGCTAATGATAGTGACTGGGTTTTTTATTACATATGCGATCCTTAGGGTACACCCATTCGGGTGAGATCCTTTGGAGGGAAATCGCTTCAAACTTTGGTCAAAACAAACAAACTACCATCACCACCTCGACCAATTCTCATTGTTTCATCAACATAAGTGATATCTAAGGTGGGAGTTCTACCAATAGGGTTTTTTGCTACTACGACTCTAATCGGGTCGAGTAAATTTGTCTTAATCCCTAAAATTCGATTGATTCCTAGAAAACGTTGTTTAAAATCAATCTTAATCTTCTGGTTAGGAAGTTGAAGATCTTCTTGCTTTTCAGCTTCAAAAGTAGCTGTTATTCTCACATAACCTGATAATAAACCCGAACTATGTTGCACCGATGCTTTATTTTCAAAACTAGCATGATTAACATTGATAATTTGATAAACTTTGCCTACTAAAAATCCAAAAGGCAAACTTTTTAGAGAACGAATTTCTCTGGCATTTGAATATTGTAATAACCAAGCGCCATCAAGTAGATTAATACCATACAATAGAGGACGTGGGAAAGGGTTTAACTTCTCCAAAGCCTGGGTTAATTTTTCGATTAGCTGAACTTTCTGAGGCTGAATTTCTAAATCTGTAATGGGTGAATCAACAAGAGTTTTTTGGTTGTTCTTAAGTTGTTCGATCTCTTCGAGTAAGTTTTGTCTAATTGCTAATCGATTCGGAACTTCTACCATTTTTTTGAATACCTCAATTGTGTCCCTTTTTAAACATACTATTAATTAAATCAGTAGCAGTAATTACTCTGTAAAGATGTCTATTAACAAGAAAGACTTAATCAAGCGTGTTACTCAACGAGTTAGTCATAACTCCCAAGAAGTAGAAGATATTATTAATATTACTTTAGATGAGATTTCTCAATCTCTCAAACAGGGAGAAAGTGTAAGTGTACGTGATTTTGGTACTTTCTATATAAAAGTCAAGCGAGAGGGAAGCGTTTTTAAATTCAATCCTTCGCAAAAGTTACGAAAGTTATTTGGTTGGTCATCAACTTACAAAGGAGAAATTTAGCAAAATTTCAAGTAAGAACAAAACTAATGAAAAAGGTTAAAGCGATTACGCTCCGCGTACCCTATGGATCACTTCAGGTAAAGTTCAAGGCGTAATTATAAGTTGCTGTTTGAGATTTTCGCATCTGTCGAAAGATGACTACTACTTTAGTTAAACAGTTTTAGTATTTCCAGATTCAATATTTCCCAATCCAAGAGAGATCCGCAGGGTAAGCAGAACCTAATCGCTACTCTACGATAAAATAAACTCAACAGCGATCGCACCTTACTAAAATGCCTGTAAACCCAAGTCTCTACCCCGATAATTGGCAAGAATTAGCTCGGACAGTGAAAGAGAGCAACAACTGGCGCTGTGGATGCTGCGGGAAAAAATGTTATGAACCAGGGGCAAGACCAGAGAATTTAACTCGTTCGGAGTGGACGGCTGATATTTTGCAGGTGCATCATCGCAATCATGACACGAGAGATAATCGATTATCTAATCTGCTGTCTGTCTGTGCTGTTTGCCATTTGAGTTTACATCGAGGGCGGTATAGCAGCGTTAGTGAGGGTCAATTGTCGTTGTGGTAAATGCGATCGCTCTATTGATTAAGGGAATTGTTTGTCGATTAAATTGAGTAATTCAGTATAAACATCTCTTCCTTCAATTTTCTCCCGAACTGATAGCCACTCACTTTTGGCAGAATTAGCTAGATGAATAGTTTTGTTGAAAAATTCTGTCATAATCTCAGGAACATCTTTTTCAGCCCCATAAATTTGATAGTTTTCACAAAAGCTGTCCAAAATAGTTTTTATTTCTTCTTCTTTAAGATATTCAGATACACACAATAATTTATGTCCATAATTAGCAGAATACCAAAACTGTCCTGATTCAATAAACTGTTGTACGATATAAGGCTTATAAATTTTAATAATCTCATCTATCTTATCAGACTTTAAGAGGTGCTTTTTTTTATCAATTGCTGCAATAAGATATGATAATTCATTGTTTTTGAATTGTTCAATTTGTTTGAATGCAAATTCTTCAATTTCTTTGGTCTCTAAAGAATTTAGTAATACGTAAGAATTGACTGTATCAATTTTTTCTATTGCTTCTAAATAGTTTTTAGCTTTAATTTGCTGAGCAGAGTTTAAAGCTTGCCATGCATCCATACGACGTATATAAAAGAAAACCTGATTCCATTCTTCATCAGAAACAGAATTAACAATTTGGGCAAGCTTATTATTAACAATTTCCTCAACTTGATTGAAATAAAGTTTTTTGACAGCAATTAAAGCAGCATACATACGCCTTTGTTCTTTAACAGGCTTATTATCAAGCAATAAACTTTTTGTTAACCCAGTTACAATATCTTTGATTAAAGATTTACGAGCGCGAGCTAAATAACTGGTTTTAAAACTTTGAATTGCTTGTTCAACGTCTTCAGGGAAGTATTCAGATTTAATGGTATCCCAGATATGATTTAGTGCAGCTTTTCCTTGAACAGGTGGATGTTGTAATAAATGTGTTATCGCATTTCTTAGGTGACAACGTGCTAACTCAGGCGTCGGGTGAAATGGTTCTCCCATCGAATGCATAGAAGGATGAGCGCAAAGACTACGATCTTCATGCAATCTTTCTAAATCTTGACGTTCTATTGGTGATATAAATTCATATTTTTCTTGTGCAAGCTGAGGAATTTTACTTTCAAATTCCCACATTTCTTTGAATTTTTTTGCTGAACGATCTTTTTCAAATGTTTCTAGTTCGACTTTTGCTTGTCTATCTCCAGTAAGTTCTAATTGACCTAATTTATGAATAAAGTCAAAAACCACCGCGTTCCAAGTAGAAACAATACAAGAGCGAAAAGCACCTGCTCGGTAACAGGAAACTGCTTCCTGAATATATTCTTTTGTGGTTTTATCTTGGCAACGAAGTACTAACTCATCTAGATCAATTAAATGCTCACTCATCTGTATTTTTAAACTTGGCTATTCAAGATTTTTAGCAGTCATAAATACAGAATGCCCTTTAATTAAGATCAAAGGATCTGATAATCGTTCTACTTACCTTTCTTTTGTCACTTCAGGCAAATTTAACGAGTCTATCATTTTAGTCAACGAGAAATTAAGTTTTTAACCCACTCTTACGAAAGAGAGGTATTCTGACATCGCTTTTGGTAATTAGCGATCGCCTAAAAGATTGCTTGAAATTTTTTTGGAGGCACAATATCAAACACGTCGTCAGGTTTTAGAAATTAATGCAATTAAGGAGAGAAATAAAGTTTTTAATAAAACAACATTAGAACTGTCTGTAGTAATCCGACGATAAAACCGAGTATGCCTCCTAGATTGACGATCGCCTGAAGTTCGCTTTTGACAATTCCCTGCACTGCCTGCTCTAATTCTTCGGGAGTGGTGGCAGAAACGCGATCGATAATTACCTGATCGATAGAGAGAATGGGAATAGCTTGAGCTACTAATTTTTCTAAATCTTCTTCTAAATAGCGCTCTAATACTAAGGCTAATTCTTGGCTAATGACCTCTAAAGAATCATTGAGGGTGGGGGACGACTGTAACCTCTTGAGGATTAACGCCGCTAGATTTTCCCATTCTACCGATTCTCCTAAACCAGCAACAACTTTACCCCCTTCTGACCGCACATAGTTACTTACCGCCTCCCGCACAGTTTTACGTAGTTGTCTGACGGTGGAGACAGGAAGATTTTGCAGCGAAAGGTTCATCAACCAATTTTTGATGCGATCGCGAATTTGCAGTGAAAAACTTAACTCTTCCAAGCGAGCGTTGGTAATCTCTGGTTCTTCAAGACAGAAAGCCCGTAGTCTAACTAAACTATTGCTTAAACCAAAGAGGTTTGCCACCACCCAGTAAGTGCCGCTAGTTTTTTCTCGAAAACCTTCATCAATAATTTGAATATTGCGCTCACTCAAAAAATCAATCATCGCGAGGCGAATGGTATTGGGAGGCAATACGGAACTGAGTAGCCAGTCGGCAAACTTTTTAGCTTGCTCATCTTTGAGCTGGAAATTGAGGAGAATCTGGTCAAAAATCTGATTGACCTGTGCTTCGAGAAAATCTTCCCGGCGAGCCAGTACTTTTAACAATCGAGGTAAGGACTGACTAAATAGATCACGGAGGATGTTACCTAAAATTTTGGCAGTCTTTTGCTCCCGATCCGATTTAACCTGCTTGAGAGCTAATTTTATGAGCCATAAAATTGCCCCTTGAATCCGCTCCGTGGCTAACAATCTTTGCGCTAGCTTTTGTAATTCCCCTGGGGTCAGTAAAGAACCCATGATGGTATCAGAAACTTTTTGTGCCAAGCGCTCTTGGTTACTCGGAATCAACCCAGGGGTAAAAGGAAGTTTACGTTTACCAAGGTAAATAGCTCTGTAGGGGCGAAACAACATCTTGATTGCTATATCGTTTGTGAAATAGCCAATGATGCTGCCAGCTATGGGAGGAACCAAAAATATCCAGAGATTAGCTAGTGCCAAAACAGTATATTGAATCGACAATAAAGATCAGGTAACAGAAGATTAAATTGTAGCCGCATATTCTATATTTTATTTGGTTAATACCAATATTCCCATCATGCCACCCATCAAAGGATAGTGAACAGCCTGGGAAAAACCTGCTTCGTGAGCTAGTTCAATTTGTTCTCCCCCTGTGGGAAATCGTTCGACACTAGGATTAATATAAGCATATTCTTCTTTCATCCCCATGTCAGAGGCAGTGGGCACAACAACGTTAGCTAAATACCATGCCTGAAATAGTTGCATCAGATCAGCATCGGGACGATGAAAATCGAGGATTGCTGCCTTGCTGCCTGGTTTCAAAACTCGTAATAATTCTTTAAGACTGCGGGGGATATTCGTTACATTCCTCAATCCATAGCCCATGGTGCCACAGTCAAACTGATTATCAGCAAAAGGTAGAGCTAGGGCATCCCCTTCAAGCCATTCCATCGTCACGGTGGGACAGTTTTTCAGCTGTCGTTGTTTAGCGATCGCCAGTTGCTCACAGGCAAAATCTAAACCAGTTACCCGACCTGAAGTACCAACTTGTTTAGCCAATAATAGGGCAAGATCTCCGCTCCCACAGCAGACATCGAGGGCATGATCCCCTGCTTTAGCTTCACTCCACTTAACCGCCATGAGCTTCCAGATGCGATGCTGTCCAAAACTAAGGCGATCATTCAGGCGATCGTATACGGGAGCAATGCGATCAAAAATTGCTTTGATTTCTGAGGCTGCGGGGGAGACGGTTTCGGTCATTGATGATCTTAAGTCAAATTCTAGTAAATTTAATTTGTAATCATCATATGCCATAGCTTAAGCTACCCATAATCAAGGTCGAGAATCTTAACTTACAGTCATTCTCAATAAAAACAATTAATCTCTGACGTTATGCAGTACAACGAAAAATCAATGGTTTCAATGAACAATAAAAAAGATCAATCTACCCTTTTACCTTTTACCTTTAACCTTATGCGAAGCGGTACCCTTTAGGGTTTCCCAGTCTCAGCAGATTAATTTGTTTCTTAGGAGTTACTCTAGTAGCCAAGTAAAAACTTCCTCCACGGTCAGCTTTAGCTCGTTGGCAAACGATGGAACAGGAATTTGCTGTTCTGGCGAGTCAAACACTAGTGTCTGTTGCTTTGGCAGATAAACAAACACAGTTCTTTCATCAGGATCGATTAACCATCCCATCTCAGTGCCATGATCAAGACAATGTAGGATATTTTTAGTAACTTTCGTTTGACTCTGATCTGGTGATAATATTTCAATTGTCCAATCTGGTGCAAGCTGAAAAACGTTGGCAATCTCGCCATTTTCATCTCGTGCAATTCTCGCCCAGATGAAGACAGATACATCTGGAACTGTTGACCGACCACCAAATGTACAGCGCAACTCCGAAAATGCTCGGGCAATTCGTTGAGGTCTTAACTGGATGTTGACAGTTGTAGATAACTCTGTCTGAATTGAGCTGTGCTTTCCTTGTGGCATTGGTTTCTGGGTGATTTGTCCGCCCATATATTCACTAGCAGGTTCTGTTTCTGGTAATTTCAGAAACTCTTCTAAGGTCAGGGATTTTAAAGAAGTCTTTACCATTAAATACTTGCTCAAGAAACTCAACAAAATACACTAGACGTATAAATAATAGCCGATCGCCAGAAAACCGAGGAGCAATCTTTACACCTCGGCTTCTAGGGATATTTTGTAGATTTAGCTGAGATAGCTAAGGGTCTAGATTAAGCAAACCATTCTTCAACGGCTTCAGCTTTAGTGTTGGTGTTGCGGGAAGGAGTTTCACGCTCAAAGTTCATGTGAATGGAACGAGTCTGCTCGCCGTCAACCGCCACCGCTTTAATGGGGTAATCAATTACGCCATCTTGGAAGGACATTTGAAAGCGGAATGTACCATCAGAATTGAGCTTAATCTGGCGATCGCCAATGGTGACAGTGGCATCAGGTTCTGTGGCACCATAAACAATCAACTCTGCATCAGCTACTAGCCAGAACTGACGAGGACGAGGCGCTGCTATATCTCCAGAGAACCCTGCTCCAGACATATTTTGACCAGAAGCTGTGGGTACAGCCCACATTCCTGCCCCAGAAGGGAAGACATAGGAACTAACTGCTGCTTCAGGAGTTTGCTGCATAGAGCCGAACAATGAACCAGCCATCCGCATGGATTCAGTATCTTTTGTCATACCAAATACAGCATCATAAAGGCGATCGCTTTGAGCGGCATCAGCACCTAATGCTTGCTTTTTGGCTGGGGGCACAAGGGTATAAAGAGTCTTGCCCTTGAGGTCTTCGTCCCAATTGACAGTGATAAAAGCATCTTCGATCCAGTCTGAAGGATACACAGGAGGAATACTGACGGTTGCGGAACGAGCTAGCACCAACCAACGTCCATCAGCACAACGGTAGCCAATGTCTGCTACATAGTCGCGATCGCTAACGGGAATAGGTAAATACCATTCTCTAGCCATCTCATCACAAAGATACTCTTGAACACTGTGAGGTGCTTGGTGATCAAGATTAACATCGGTTACATCATAAATCCGAATCGCCAGTTGTTGTCCCCCTTGACGGCGAAGCTCCTCCTTATGGTCATTGGGAACATCCCAGTAAGCATAAGCCCATTGAGGATCACGGGGCATTAACATGATACGACTTTCACCATAACCGTCAGGAAGTTCGCCCAAGTCTTGATCTACGGAAGCAAGAGTTTCCATCATATTCTCGCCTTGACCAACTTCAAATTTTGTTCCTTTCACCTGCTGTTCCTCCTGCATATCTGATGAATTTTGAGAAAATCTTTCTTGTTCCGTGTTTTTAATTGCTTCTCTAATAGAAGTTAACAGTTGCGATTTACGCATTCTGCTATACCGCGATATCTTATATTCGCTGGCAACTCTCCTGAGCTGCCGCAAAGTCATCTCTTCTAGTGGTGGACGTTCTTTTGCCATTAACTTACAGTCCTTGATTAATTAGACGTTGTTTAGCTGCTGGCAGCCATGTATAAGACTTATACAAAAGTTTTTAATACTTTAGGTTTTGTCTTTAAACCTTAATTAGTCCGCGTCTATTTAAATTATTTTTATTATTTTGTACGTGTGTGGGAAAGGTTTTAACCACTTGAGTTATTTATAGCAGCAAAATCCCCCTGGGGATCAACTATTAGCCATGACTATCCGACTCTTCAACGAGTTTACTGAAGTGTAAAGATATTTATGTCAAGAAATCATGACATAAATGATATGAATGGGGATCGCAATAGCAACCAAGTCAATAAGCTATGACATTAGATTTGAAATCGATGAACAGGATCATCTGAAGCAGGAAAATCAATGATTTTATTAACGGGAGTGTCAGGATTTGCTTTTCGCTCCCGTTCGATTTTTTCCTGTTCTAGCTGATAAGGTTTTTTTGTTAAGCCAAATTTGTGAAGTAGATAATAGGCGCTAACACCCAAAATTGTGCCTAGTGCCAAGCCCAAGATGATTAGCTTTAAAAAAATGCCTTCTAGTTGTTTTTTGCGCACCGTAACACTTTCGATGGAGAGACCGGCATCAATATTGTCTAAATTCAAATCAGACTCGGGCGCTTTGTTGGGAGCATTTTGAGATTGGTCTTGGGGGAAATCATCTTCTGACTGAAACATGAGAGTAAAATTTTCAAATCTAATAGGGCAAGTGTCCTACTTAATTTAACTAACGTCACCAAAATAAGTTACAAAAAAAACACCCACCAAAGTGAGTGCTTACGCTTGAAATCAAGATCAATAGTTGGTGATAGACTCTATGCTGCTTTTTCAGCGATCGGGTAAACGCTTACTTTCTTTTGACTTCTGGTTCTATATTCAAACTTAACTTCGCCGTGAATTAGGGCATATAGAGTATCGTCTTTACCTCGACCAACGTTATTGCCAGGGTAAACACTAGTTCCTCTTTGGCGCACTAAAATGCTGCCTGCGGTGACTTCTTCTCCACCATAACGCTTAACCCCTAAACGTTTGGAGTTAGAATCACGACCGTTACGCGTACTACCAGTTCCCTTCTTATGAGCCATGTTATTGTCCTCAAATATAATTTAATTGCAGTTGGATTGTAATTTAGGATTTGAGATTAAGATTGTAGTTCAAAAATTAATCTTCCTTTATTTTGCGGTTTCGGCGATTGGACTCTGTCCAGGCTGAGCGATCGCTTCTGCCTTAGCTACTACAGAACCATTCATACTGATGGAATCGACCATTAAGCGAGTTAATTCTTGACGATGACCACGCTTTTTACGAGTTTTCTTTTTAGGCTGCATTTTGTAAACAATTACTTTTTTTCCCCGTCTGTGACGCATTATCGTACCTTCTACGGTAGCACCTGCCACATAGGGACGACCTACACTAACCTCATTGTCATTATTAACCAACAAAACTTTGTCGATGGTATAGCTTGATTCAGGTTCAGCCGCTAGTAAGTTGATGTCATAAAAACGACCTGGTTCAACTACAATTTGCGTTCCACCAATTTCTACAATTGCGTAAGTCATAAAATTTTTCTTTTCCTAAGATTGCCGTAAGGGTAGCCAAGCAAAAATTAAAAGCAATCGGCCTTTGATTTGTTTAATTTAATTTTTAAATAAATTATTTTAAATAAATTATGTTCATTATGCCGATTTTTGAGATTTCTTAAATTTCACTGTGGCATTTAATACTTAACCCGCTCCGAGCAAGTTACGTGATGTC
Source organism: Cyanobacteriota bacterium (assembly GCA_046050865.1). Taxonomy (GTDB): domain Bacteria; phylum Cyanobacteriota; class Cyanobacteriia; order Cyanobacteriales; family Xenococcaceae; genus Waterburya. The sequence goes on along the minus strand of JBJOPG010000004.1, from coordinate 51,472 downwards.
CAATCTATTATCATCTTGATTTTTCAGATTTTTGTCAAGATAATTTTGCTGATAATTGTATTGTCTAAGTTTTTCCGGCGGTTTTCTGGATTTTTAGATATGAATATCTTTTGATATTTAAAGGAGACTGTCGGTGGCTATTGGTGTTTATTATTGCCCGACTACTTTTGGTTAGAGCGGAAGATCCTTTCTGTTTTCATTGAGTATTTCCCCCCGCCACTGCTCATCGATTAATGATTCAGCTAGAATTTGCCTTGAATAATTATGGAATCTGGCAACTCTAAATTTTGCTAAAAGCTTTGATTACAGCAGTTTTTAATTGAATTAAACATCGATCTCAACTACGAACTGCTGCAAGCCTTGAAGACTATCGTCGGCTTTATGCTCCTACTGATTCTTTCGCCGCGTACATTACCTCAAGGGTGATTTCCGACATATTGCGATCGCGAGCAAATTTTTCGGTATTGCGCTTGACCTTACCGCGAACAAAACCAGGAATTTTGCCCAATTCTACCTTAGCTTCTTTGTCCCAGTTGAGATCTGAGTCAGCAGAGATGCCTTTAGTAATAACTTCTTTGGTATCATGTCCCCCAAAGATTTCTAGCAGGTGATCTTCCATCCCCAAAGTAAAGGAATTGTAAACTAAATCGGCGATCTGGTTGGTACCTTCGTAACCCATAAAGGGCTTATAACCGATGGGGAAATTCTGGATATGAATTGGTGCGGCAATCACACCGCAGGGAATGTCTAGACGTTTGCCGACATGACGTTCCATCTGGGTACCAAAAATAGCTGAAGGTTCGTGACGAGCGATCGCATCACCGATCTCGGCATTATCTTCACTAATCAAAACTTCATCACAATATTCACTGACCTGTTCTCTAAACCAGTCAGAGTCATATTTACAGTAAGTACCAGCTAAAACAACATGAATGCCCATTTCTCGCGCCAGAATTTTGGTCATGGCGGCGGCATGAGTATTATCACCAAAGACAACCGCTTTCTTGCCTGTTAAGTTTTGACAGTCAATGGAACGAGAAAACCAAGCTGCTTGGGAAACGTATAGAGTTTGATTATTAATATAGTCTTCATAATCAACTGTTGCTCCCTGCTTATTAAGCACTTGCTGGATCTTGCGGATACAACGAGCCGTCTCCACCACCCCCATGGGAGCAATATCAACACAGGGCATACCCAACTCAGTTTCCAAGTATTCCGCTGTCATCATGCCCAATTCACGATAAGGGACGAGATTAAACCAGGCACGGGGTAAATTTCTCAGATTATGTACCGAAGCACCATCGGGGATGACCTCATTAACTTCGATGCCCAAGTCTGCCATCAGACGTTTTAATTCAGTGCAGTCATGTTGATTATGAAAGCCGAGAGTGGAGACACCGATAATGTTGACGGAAGGTTTTTCAGTTTTTTCGGTAGGTAACTGCCCTTGCTTTCTTGCCTTGTCTAGATAATATTTAACTACCTGATGGAGAGTGCGATCAGCTGCTTGGAGTTCGTTATAACGGTAGTGATTAACGTCTGCCAGCATCACATCTCCCTTCGTATCCATTGCCGCCCGGCTGACAAAGTTTTGTAGATCTTCTTGCAAGATGCTGGAAGTACAAGTCGGGGTAAGCACAATTAGGTCAGGGCTTTCTTCCCGGTCTTTGCGGGTAATATTATCTACAACTTTCTCTTGAGAACCACGGGCTAAAACATTGCGATCAACAATACTCGCGGTAACTGGAGTAAAATTGCGCTCCCTTTCTAGCATTGAGCGCATAACGTTGAAGTAATCATCTCCCAAAGGTGCATGCATAATCGCATGAACATTTTTGAACGAGCTAGCAATACGTAGAGTGCCAATGTGTGCTGGACCAGCATACATCCAATAAGCTAATTTCATGGGTCTTCTCTCCTGAATAAAATTGACACGATTTGATGTAGATGTTCGGACAGAAAAATAACGTTGTAGTTGTAAATCTCGCTCCTCATTGTCTCAGAAATAGGTGAGTAGATGTAATCAACTAATATTGTCAGATTCAATGCCCTGTTATCAGGCTGTAAATGTTACGCTAGTGAGCGCTGCACTATTTGTATTGATCTATAAAATCTCACTTTTGATGCAATAAAACTTAATATTACCCTGATTGAATATTACACAAATTAAAGATTTAAATAATTAAAAAAAATTGATATTAAACTGTTTCAAGCTGGCGATTAACTAAAAGCTTGAGAATTTTATGATTCAAGTTAATTCGAGGTTAACATTGTTGATAGCAGGAGAATTATAATGACAAGATTAAGAATCTCTCAATTCTTGATTTACCCCATTCCCGCCCCCTTGCTTTATGCTATCATTTGCTAGTGAGGCTTAAGACTACATTTCAAGTCAACAGCAGGTATCTGTGACAAAAGTCGCAATATAGATAAAGATAAATGTCCAGCTTCCGTCCATTCTTAGTAGAATGATAGAAGGTTGGTAACCAAGAAGCACATAACATAATTAAAGATAGATATTAAGTAAAGTTAAGGAACGCCTTAGGAGCTTTTATCCGATGGACTATATAGACAAAATACTCGAGAAACTGAAAGATATAGCTCAAAAGCTAATTGAAATTTTGCTGGGGCCACAAGTAGATCCTGAAAGGGAGATGATTCCAATCCCTGTTGATGACTATCAACGTCGTCACAACTGATATAACTTAATAACTAGGGGTAGTTTAAAGGATAGTTTAAACGGGTTAAGCTCAAAGGTTGGCTGTGAGGCGTATCGTGGTGGTTTACATTGTCTGGGATTAGCGTATTAGTTTTGCATGGTCCCAACTTGAACTTGTTGGGATTGCGAGAACCTGAAGTATATGGTTTGACGACCCTAGATCAGGTGAATGAGTCGTTAAGGCTCATGGCCAGTAAATTTGGGGTTCAGGTAGATTGTTTACAATCAAATCATGAGGGTAATTTGGTAGATGCGATACATAATGCCAGAGGAGTTCATGAGGGAATTTTGATTAATCCTGGAGTATATACACGAGGGAAGAATTTCGCCATCACTCGTATATTGCTCCTGTTGCCATTGGACAAATTAGTGGTTTTGGTGTGGATAGTTATCTTTTGGGATTACAAGCTTTAGTTAATTATATAGCCAGGTAGTTGACTGGTGTCTATTGGTGACAGTGACTATAGCAATTGTCAGAACCATGAGATACTGCTTTTTCCCCTTTCCCCTTTCCCAAACCAACAAGGTGTATCTCACCAACTTGAGAAGGGCTATATGTATTCCTGGCTAGGACAAGAGATATGAAATGTTCTTAAAAACTAGATTGATTGCATGGTTAAAATTTCCCTAGCAAGTCTGATCTTAGCTCTAAGAGAATTTGCCTCGGGGCGACCGTGTTCAATGCCATAATAACTGTCGAAAATTGATTGATTATTCCTTCCTTTTTGCGTGAATCTTGACAAATATTGCTTGTAAAATTCAAAATTGCGATTATGTAAATTATCGTTAATGTTTGCCAAGATATAAAGATTAGGAATACTAGCTATATCCTGTTCAAATCTATAGGTACAAGAGATCTGATTGCCAAATTTTTCCAGTAGCAGTTTCGGCTGAGTCTGCTTAAAAATGATTTGCATCAATTCTGCTTTATAATGTAAGTTTATTTGGCTATTAACGGCCAATACATTGGTTTTTTGTTGAAGGTAAGTACTACTCAATAATGCACCAAATGTTCCTGCGGAAGAGCCAAACAACATAGTCTCTTGCAGGCTAATATTAGCTAGTCTGCATATATTTTCTAGTACTTGAGCAATAATTTGGTTGAAATTTAGTTCTTCCGAACCTACATAGTAACTAGATGTTAGACCAGGAATAAAATGACCAGGGTCACTAATACTAATTACCGACATATAATCTGATTTAAAGCTTGAAATGCTTGCTTCAAAACTAATTTTTCCTTGAGCTAAATCATATTCATCAGGAGTCAATTTTTTATAGCTAGGATTAGCACTTTGAAAATAAACATTGAGCTGGGATGAATTGTGTTTCAGGTAACAAAAAATATAGAAATAAGCAAAGCCATAAAGTTTTTGGTGACCAGGAAAATAGAGTTTATAGATCACAGGTTCCCCAAAACATATATCTTTGGCTTGGACGACACATTCTTTCAGCTCAATTTGGCGAAAAATTTGCGGAATATAACCAAAAATCTGTTGATTATATTTCTGGGGCAGAATTTGCAGAGCGGAAGCAATGAGCTGGGCAATTTCCTCAAACTGTTGCTGTGCCTTGTATTCTTCAAATTGATGTTTGACTTTTTGGGCTAAGGCGATCGCATCTGTGGTCATCCAACTTCACTTGTTGCTGATTAATGAGAATAACTAATCTAAGATAAACGAAGATTTCCTTAAATATTTGAAATACAGCCCAACATTTTGCCAAAAAAACTACCGTTATTTAGTTTTAATCGCTAAGCTAATTTCCTAAGATCAATCAATTAGTAAATCTTAAATCTTGCTATGGGAAAGAAAAAGCATAAGTTACCAGACAGGCTAATTACTGGGGGTTCTAAGAAATCCCATGAGGCAAAAGTACCTGAGCTTATTCCTGGAAGTGGAGCAATTGGAACGAACTTTCATATTCGCTGGACTCCCCGTAAGCGAGTCATTGCGGCAACGGTATTAGGAGTCCCTTTTCTGTTGGTAACGACGATGGTGTTTAAGTCAGGTCATATTTTTATCGGAGTGATTCTAGTGGGGATAGCAGTTTTCGTTGGCTTAATGTATTTAGCTCTGCGTTACATAGAGGCAAATGAATTTTAATGATTCAACGCTGCCTCATGGTACCGTCATGTTTTTGAGTTTCTGGGTAATTACTAGTTACTAGGATTGAGCAACAATTATGCGGTGTCGAGGAGTAGTAACAGCAATATTCGGAGTCGCAAAACCTGCTTGGATAAATGTTTGTGTCATATCTAAGGTGAAATATTGATCCAAATAGGGTTCAGTGCTTTTAAGCAGAGTCAAAATATAGGGGGGCATTTTTTGGAATACCTCAGATTGAGGATTCATATCCATAATGGACAAGTACCCCCCTGGGCGTAGCAACCGATGAGCTTCGGCAATAATTGCCTGGGCAGCGGTAGTGGGAAGCTCGTGAAACATTAAGGAAGCCGAAACTAAATCAAAACTTTGGTCAGCTAAACCTGTAGATTCAGCAGCACCATGAATCCATTTGATAGAATGTTGCTGCTGTTTCCCTCGATATTGGGCGACAGAGAGGAAGTATGGAGACAGGTCAATGCCAGTGATCTTTGCTTGAGGAAAGACTTCCTGTAGCGCGATGCTGCTCATGCCCACACCACAACCAAGATCGAGAATTGTATTAGGGGTAATGGTTAAATTCTGTTGTAGTGCTTGATGATAACTTTGTCTGAGCATACTATCACCGTTAACACCAGCCTCTGACCAAATCTTGGCATGGACTGAGCGGGCAGCAGATTCTACTTCCCAAGCAGCCTTCCAGCTTAAATTGCCTTCTGGATAGGCATGAAAAGAAGTGGTGTAATAGTCTGGATAGTTCAGGTTTGGATGCTGAATTTGTTTAAAGTCTTCCTCCCAATGGCGATCGCTCAATTGTCGAACGTTCTCCCGCCAAGGCACTCCGATCTCCTCTGCCCGCTTGATCATCATCTGACGAGCGCGGGATTTAGCAAAGTCAGCTAATGGCTCAATTGACAAGATACCTTTTACCAAACGAGAGGTTAAGTCAGTTTTCGGCTGAGGAGCAACAGTCATCGCAATTAGATTTTGAAGATTCAATTATTAAATTGCTCTTATTGTAGAATGCTTACGGCTTTCATGTGGGAAGCTTCCTAAATAAAACGCGCCTTCGTGCTTTCCCTTTAACCTTAACCCAGTCTTAACAAATAAATTTGTTTCTTAAGAGCTATTTCTTCCGCTTGTATAAAGTTAAGATGAAGTTTGTCGTATTTTGATCAAGATTGGATAAAAATATTAATAATTTGAGAAAGTTATGAAATAATGAGTTTAAGACTAGATATTCATTATTATTTACCAATTTTAAAGGTGCGTCCTTAGACAACGCACTTTTTTTTTGTCAATTTTCCGTCGTCTATTTTGTATAGCACTTTACATTTAAACTTTCAACTAATTGACAGCGATAATCTCTGGTGTAGACTGATGACTACCATAATTCCCCAGAGATCCCTTTGAAGAATCGTAGCTACTGGCAACTCCTTCCTTTTGTTCGTCCCCAGAGTCTAATTATCTTGTGGGCTTTTATTTGTACTTTAATCTTCACTGTTTTTTGGCCGATTAAAGCCTGGCTAGCAGGAGAAGTAAGTCAATATATTGGCAAAGGTGACCCCAGCAGCATTGCCCGTATCGCTGGGTTAGCAGCAGTTGTCTTTTTGTGCCAAGGGATTGCTCAGTATGGACAAGATTCTTTGATGGCAAAAGCTTCTCTTAATGCGGCTTTGAACTTACGTACCTCTGTCTATAGTCATTTGCAGCAGCTAAGTCTTAACTATTTTGAAGTAGCCAAGACAGGAGATTTAACCTATCGCTTAACGGAAGATATTGATCGCATTGGAGAAGTAATCAATCAGTTTTTCCACGATTTTGTCCCCTGCATCCTACAGTTGGTAGTGGTTTTGGGCTATATGCTCTGGCTTAATTGGCAGTTGACGATCGCCACCTTGATTTTAGCCCCGGTAATGGGGATTATTATTGGCACCTTTGGGGAGAAACTTTTAAACTATTCCCGCCGCAGTCAAAATCGAATTTCTAATCTGTCGGCTTTATTGACGGAAGTATTGAGCGGGATTCGCTTAGTCCAAGCTTTTGCGGCTGAAGAATATGAATTAGAACGTTTTAGCCAAGAAGCAGAAGCTAATAAGCAAGCTAAATATCAGGCGGAGAAGGTCAAGGCATTTCAGTTTGTGGTGGTGGGTTTTTTGCTGGTAATGACTGTCCTGTTTATCTTTTTCTTGGGTGGCTGGCAGATATCTTTAGGCAATTTAACTGGGAAAGATTTTGTTAGCTACATCACAGGGGTAGCCCTGCTGATTGACCCCATTACCCATACGACGAGTAACTACAATAGCTTTAAGGAAGGACAGGCATCGGTCGATAAAATCTTTGAATTACTGGCGATTCAACCTGAAGTTAGAGAAAAGGAACAGGCGATCGCCTTGGAGTCCGTCACGGGAAAAGTGGAATATGTTGGAGTTAGCTTTAACTATAAGTCTGATACCACCGTAATTAATGATTTAAGTCTGTTGGCACATCCTGGAGAAACGATCGCCTTAGTCGGCTCCTCTGGAGCGGGCAAGTCTACTTTAGTTAATTTACTACCCCGCTTCTATAATGTTGACCGGGGGCAAATCTTAATCGATGGTATTAATATCCAGGACGTTACCCTCAAAAGTCTAAGACAACAAATCGGCATCGTTCCCCAAGAGACTACTCTATTTTCTGGGACGATTGCTCAAAATATTGCTTTTGGTAAAACTAATTTAGAACTCAAGGATATTGAGACTGCCGCGAAGATTGCTAATGCTCATCAGTTTATTAGTGAGCTATCCCAAGGCTACTTTACCTACGTGGGGGAAAGGGGAGTTAACTTGTCTGGGGGACAAAGACAACGCTTGGCGATCGCCAGGGCAATCTTACTCAATCCGCGAATTTTGATTTTAGATGAAGCCACCTCGGCATTAGATTCCGAATCGGAAGCACTGGTACAGGAAGCCTTAGAAAGAATTATGCGCGATCGCACAGTATTTGTCATTGCTCATCGCTTGGCTACTGTCCGACGGGCAGACCGTATTTTAGTCTTAGAAAAAGGGCAAATCGTCGAGTCGGGTAATCATCAAGAATTAATAGCGCAAAATGGAGTCTATGCTAAATTCCATGCTCGGCAATTTCAGGCAGCTTAATGCTTAAGTAGTAGTTAGTTTCAACAATAATATATGATTCTTACTCCAAAAGTCCTCGAGCAAAAATTGTAAAATAACCACAGATACTTTTTTACTTTCTTATCAGCAGCAGCAATCTAGTTATATGAGCAAGGGAACATTATTTGATAAAGTTTGGGATTTGCATACCGTTGGAACATTACCCTCTGGTCAGACTCAGCTTTTTATTGGTTTACATCTAATCCACGAAGTAACTAGTCCTCAAGCTTTTGCTATGCTGCGAGCTAGAAACCTAAAAGTGTTATTTCCCGAAAGAACCGTGGCTACAGTAGATCATATTGTGCCGACGGAAAATCAGGCTCGCCCCTTTGCTGATGTGCTGGCGGAAGAAATGATCCAGGCATTAGAGCAAAACACCCAAGATTATGGGATTAAATTCCATAACGTTGGCTCGGGTAATCAGGGAATTGTGCATGTAATTGCTCCCGAGCAGGGATTAACTCAACCGGGAATGACTGTTGCCTGTGGTGATTCCCATACTTCAACCCATGGGGCGTTTGGGGCGATCGCATTTGGCATTGGTACTTCTCAGGTAAGAGATGTCTTAGCCTCCCAGACTTTAGCTTTAGCCAAACTCAAAGTACGTAAAATTGAAATTAATGGTCAGTTGCCCCACGGTGTATTTGCTAAAGATGTGATTTTGCATATTATCCGTAAACTAGGGGTCAAAGGAGGAGTTGGTTATGCTTACGAATTTGCTGGTTCTACTTTTGCCGCGATGTCCATGGAAGAACGGATGACCGTCTGTAATATGTCCATCGAAGGTGGAGCCCGTTGTGGTTATATTAATCCCGACGAAACCACCTTTAACTATCTAAAAGGTCGAGACTTTGCCCCCCAAGGAGCCGCATGGGACAAGGCGGTAGATTGGTGGAACAGTATTCGCAGTGATGATGATGCGGTATATGATGATGTGGTTGAATTTGCGGCGGCGGAGATTGAACCCACTGTTACTTGGGGAATTACTCCAGGACAAGGATTAGGTATTAGTGAGAATATTCCTCTGGCTGTGGATCTCCCGGAAGGCGATCGCGCGATCGCCGAAGAAGCCTACAGCTATATGCAGCTAACTCCAGGATCTTCTCTTAAAGGAACTAAAGTGGATGTTTGTTTTATTGGTAGTTGCACCAACGGCAGAATTAGTGATTTGCGGGAAGCAGCCAAGGTCGCCCAAGGTCATCATGTCGCACCGCAAGTAAAAGCCTTTGTCGTCCCAGGCTCTGAAAGAGTTAAGCAAGAAGCGGAAGCGGAAGGTTTAGATAAAATCTTTCAACAGGCGGGGTTTGAATGGCGTGAACCAGGCTGCTCTATGTGTTTGGCAATGAACCCTGATAAGTTACAGGGAGATCAGATTAGTGCTTCTTCTTCCAATCGTAATTTCAAAGGTCGTCAAGGCTCATCGACTGGCAGAACTTTACTCATGAGTCCAGCAATGGTGGTAGCTGCGGCAGTCAAAGGTCAAGTCACCGATGTGCGAGAGCTATAAGTTCTTTAGTTAAGTAGTCATGCAAAATTAATTTCCTAGTTAAGATCGGGAAAAGGGAAAAGGGAAAAGGTGAAAGAGCAAGTCAAGTGTGTAATTAATTTTATTTAGGTACTTAACTATTTTGTAGATTGACAAACCAATCAAGAGTTTTTGGTTGAACCCATCCTTTTTGGAGGATAATTTCGCCAAACTTCCGCTGGGTTAAAGACTGCTGTTGCAAAGTTTCCGTAATTTGTTCTGGCAGCAGTAACCCCGCATGGTTGAAATAATCCCCTAAGCGTAGTTTCTGCTGTGAGTGAAGCAATTGAGGTAAATCGTTGACAAAAAAGTTAATCGTTGTGGAAGGAAGATAACCTTCATTAATCAAGATTTCACCAAAACGATGATCTTGATGTTGTTTTTGAATATTTAGGGTTTGTCTAATGAGTTGAGGAGATAACAATCCTGCCTGTTGAAGAATCTCTCCCAAGGGCAGATATTCCCGTTGGAGATGGGGTGAAAACTTATATTGGTTCATTTTTTGCTGACCAACTAACCAAAACAAGGGTAAGCTTTCCACCAAATAACGTTTCCAAAGGCGACTTGGTTCACTAGAGAGACGATATAGCCATTCCAGACCTAAATTTCCTAATACTTGAGGCGATCGCTTGACAGTTCCGGCTTCAAAGTCAATGGTGGCACCAATAGCCAGGAAAATTTTGATTTTAGGTAATTGATGACGATATTTGGCAATCCATTTTTCTTGTTTCGGGGCCCCCACACCCACCGCTAAGACAGTGGCAGTGGATTGATTGATGCGTTCAATAATAGACTGACATTCCTGTTCATCTTGTTCAAAGCCAAAGGAGGGGGAATGGGCTGCCACTACCATCTCTCTGCCGACCTTTTGGTTAATCTTGAATTTTGCCTGTTCGGCAACACCTTCTTTCGCACCTAAAAGAAATATTTTCACATCTTCATCGTGCTGATTGTATTCATAAAAAGCAGGAAAAAAATCTGAGCCAGAAATTTTTTCTTTAATGGGATTACCAAGTAAAAAAGAAATGTATTGTAAAATTCGGCTATCACAAACTCGATAGTTAGAAGTATAGTAAGCGTGTAAAAATTCGCGATCGCTCTGAATTTTAATTAAGTGATCCACGTTGGGAGTGACGACAACACCACCATTGAGATGTAAATCAGCTAATAACTCTGGGGTGGTAGTGTTATGAATAGAAACATTGAGAAAATCGACTACATCCATAATTATTTATTATATTACTTTTAATCTTTTGCTTGAGTAACTATAGGTAAACAAGAAGTTAGACTCTTCTTAACTAGTGAGTCTAGCCTCTCGGATTAAATAAGCAACTGATTGGAATCACTCCTCCAGTTTTGCGCAACTATATTTGCCTAACTACTTATTGCGGGTTTTAGAGCGCCATCTTTGTTTAAATTCAAAACAACAGACTAAAATCAGCGCCAGAGCCAAGGGAATTAAAAAGCGGATTGAGCGATAAACCAAAAGCGAACTCAGGATGTCGGGAGCAAAGATACTTTCAGGCAGTAAAAATATAATTACGGTTTCAAAGACGCCAATTCCACCTGGAATATTGCTCATGATGGAGGCGGCCATGCCTAACTGATAAATACTAAAAAACTGAAGGTAAGACTTATGGGGATAGCTAGGAATCAAGCAGTATAAAACTGCCGCTGCCAATGCCCAGTCAAGGGAAAAAACTGCAATTTGGGTTAGAGGAGTCGTAACTTGAGGAAAACGCAAAATTTGTCCTCTGACTTTTAGGCTTTTTTTGCGCCAACAGAAATAAAGATAGCTACCCACCAGAAACAACGCGGCAATTCCCAGATACTGCATCGCGATTGTTTGAATGCGCAAGGTGGTGGGTAACTGTAAAGGATGAACCAGAAAAGTAACCCCACAGAGGGTAAGTAAACCTAACCAGAAAGTGAGATTACCCAAGGCAGTTATGGTGGCAATGATGCGAGTCGGCACGCCCCAAAGAGAATAGAAACGATAGCGAATTCCACCACCAATCAGCAGGGTAAATCCTGTGGTGTTACTGACGGCATAAGTAATAAAAGTAGTAAATAAAATCCTTTTGCGGTCAAGATAATGATTAAGTTGACGAAAAGCAATTAAATCATAAGTACTAATTATGAAGTAACTTGTAAAAGCAAAGCCTAAAGAGTAAGCTAGCTGGCGATCGCTAATTTGAGCCAGACCTGCGAAAATATCCTTCAGGCTATAACGACCTAACTCTTTTCGCAAAATACAGAGAGAAAAAATCAGTAGCAGTAATGCGGCTAGGGGATAGAGCCAGCGAGTCCAGCGATCGCGATTCATTTAGGATTTATTTAGTCGGTGCAGTTTTAAAATACTCTTTCAGGGTAATTGGTAAATATACCGTCCGCTCCTAATGCTCTCATAAGTTTAAGATCATCAGGCTGGTTAACGGTATAGACCCACACCTGCAAACCTTGTTGATGTGCAGATTCAATCATTTTAGAAGTAACATAATCTAAACTAGGAATAATCAGCGCTACCTGTAACTCTTGAGCGCTAGCTAAATATTGCCAAGGCAAACCATAAATTAGCATTCCCGTAATGATTTCAGGACATATTGCCTTAATCTGATGCAATTGCTCGTGATCAAAAGAGGAAACAACAAAATCGGTGTAAGACCATCCTGCTTTAATATAAGCTTGAATCAAACTAATAACTAACTTAGCGGTATTGCTCCCCTTTAATTCAATATTAATTATGACTTGACGATCTACTGTCTCAAATACTTCTTCCAGAGTCGGTACTTGTTCCCCTTTGCCCGCATCTAGCGATCGCACATAGGCAAAACTGTTATCCTCTAGATAACCTGTCCCGTTGGTAGTCCGAGCTAGATCGCGATCGTGAATTACCACTAAATTATTTTCGAGATTGTGGACATCAATTTCTATGGCATCAACACCTAAGGCGATCGCCTTTTTGATCGACAACAAAGTATTTTCAGGCTCATGTCCCATTGCCCCCCGATGTCCAATACAAAGCATAAATAGTCTTTAGTTTTTAGTCTTTAGTTTTTAGTTGGTAATTTAATGAGCATTTTAACCCTACAGAATATTAAAAAAGATTTTGGCATTAAAGAAATACTCCGGGATGCCAGCTTTAGCATTGAACCTAATGATAAGGTCGGGCTGATTGGGGTTAACGGCTCTGGTAAGTCCACTTTGCTTAAAATGATTGCCGGGATTGAGCCGCTGGATGGTGGTCAACGATTGCTCAAATCTGGGGCAAGGGTGATTTATTTACCTCAACAGCCTGAAATAGACGAAAACCTGACGGTGATTGACCAGGTGTTTGCCGATAGTGGTGAGCAGATGCAACTAGTGCGGGAGTATGAGAATTTATCCCACAAGATAGCTTTGGCAAAGGGTGGTGATTTGGATGCCCTCATGGCTCGCTTGGCAACCGTCACAGAAAAGATGGCGACCCTGGGAGCTTGGGATTTGGAAACGAAAGCCAAGATTGTCCTGAGTAAATTAGGGATTGAGGATTTTGATGCCAAGGTGAAAGATCTTTCGGGTGGATATCGTAAACGGATTGCTCTGGCGGCGGCGTTGCTAAACGAACCTGATCTGTTAATGATGGACGAACCAACTAACCATCTTGATGCTGAGTCGGTGGAGTGGTTGCAGGAATACTTAGCTCGTTTTCAGGGGGCAATTCTATTAATTACCCACGATCGCTATTTTTTGGATAATGTTACCACTCGCATTTTAGAAATTGATCGTGCCGATCTTTATGCTTACGCTGGCAATTATTCTTACTATCTAGAGAAAAAAGCCCTCCAAGAAGAGTCTGTCGCCAGTAGTCAACGTAAATTTCAGGGAGTGTTAAGAAAAGAGCTAGAGTGGCTTAAAAAAGGGCCGAAAGCCCGTAGCACTAAACAAAAAGCTCGTATTGATCGCATTGGTGATATGCAGGATCGGGAGTTTAAACAGACCCAGGAAAAGGTTGATATTGATACCCCAGGCAGACGCATCGGCAAAAAAGTCATTGAGCTGGAGAAGATCGCTAAATCTTACGACGGCAAGACTCTGTTTAAAGATTTTAGCTATGAATTTACCCCAAGCGATCGCCTGGGGATCATTGGTGCCAATGGTGCTGGTAAGTCTACACTGATGAACATCATTACAGGACGGATTGAACCAGACCAAGGAAAGGTAGATATCGGCAAGACCATACATATCGGTTATTTTGACCAGCATTCTGATAATATTTTGGCTGCTTTAGATGAAAACCAACGGGTGATTGAATATATCAAAGAAGTTGCCGAAGTGGTCACCACCGCCGACGGCACTAAGATCAGCGCTTCCCAAATGTTGGAGAAGTTTCTCTTTCCTCCCGATCAACAATATGCACCGATCCACAAACTATCTGGGGGAGAAAAGCGGCGCTTGTTTCTACTCCAAGTGTTGATGGATGCCCCTAATGTCTTGATCCTCGATGAGCCAACTAACGACTTGGATGTTCAGACCCTGGCAATTCTCGAAGACTATTTAGAGAACTTTAACGGTTGCGTGATTGTAGTTTCCCATGATCGCTATTTTCTAGATCGGACGGTTGATTTTATTTTGGCGATCGAACCAGAATCCCAAGTGCGACTTTATCCAGGCAACTATTCGGTCTATGTAGAACACAAAAAGAAGGCAGAAAAACTAGATAAACAAGCGAAACAAGACCAAGTTGTCGCCAAATCCCAGTCAACTAAGCCCAAAAGTATTAGTAACAGCAAGTCGGACAATCAAAATCAGGGAATTAAACCTCTATCTAATTTTGAAAAACGAGAATATCAAAAGCTAGAAGCGAAAATTGCTCAACTGGAAACAGACAAAGCACAACTTGAAAATAATCTGGCAATCAACTGTAGTGACTTTAATCTAGTACAAGAATTGTCAGCAAAACTAGTATCCTTAAACGAAGAAATTGAGCGCCATACTGAAAGTTGGTTAGCACTAGCGGAAAGAGAAGTCTAAGAAATATAAATAAATTTTCAAGCTCCTGAATTTATTTAGCCGAGAACAGCTATTGAATTTTGACCTACCTATTACCCTCATCAAGTAGAATACGTTGAGGTATAAAAACTTATTAAGGAATACAAACTATTATGAAGCAGAAGGGTGTAGTCGTTTGGTTTACTGGATTTAGTGGCGCAGGGAAAAGTACGATCGCTGACGCATTAACAGAGAAATTGGAGTCCGAAGGATATCAGTTAGAAGTTTTAGATGGCGATGTAATTAGAGAAAATCTCACTAAAGATCTGGGCTTTTCTAAAGAAGATCGCGATACTAACATCCGCCGAATTGGCTTTGTGGCTGAACTGTTAGCGCGCAATGGCGTAATTGTTTTGGTTCCTGTGATCAGTCCCTATCGTGCCATTAGAGAAGAAATGAGGGCTAAAATCGACAACTTCCTAGAGGTTTTTGTTAACGCTCCCATATCAGTTTGTGAAGAGCGAGATGTTAAAGGATTATACAAGCAAGTCAGAGCTGGGAAAATAAAGCAATTTACAGGCATTGACGATCCTTATGAGCCCCCAACCAACCCTGAAGTTGAATGTCGTACTGATCTCGAAGAATTAGCCGAAAGTGTCAATAAAATCGTTACTAAGTTGAAAGACTCTGGATACTTGGCGTAGGTCATGTAAATAAAAATGTTTGATGTGAATTAAATTTGCTACAGAAATTACTCAAAAGGCAAAGTCTTTTCTGGATAACTTTTCTGCACAACTTTTTCCTGACGTTCTAAATCCGAGAGCCGTATGCTTAAAACCAGCTAATCTGAAGGCAAACTAATTCACATCAAACACATAAATCAATTAAAAATTAATTAAAGCAGTTAAAACAATTGATTATTTGGTTTAAAGCAGTTAAAGATTAACAATTTCAAAAGCTCTGCTCGCAATGAATCCCTAGGGTGAATAACGTTAATGGATGATATTAGATTGAGTCCTTGTGACTTGTTTTTAAAAGCGAGTCAAATAGTCTGTCTGGAGTATCAAAACAACACACTTTATGGTGAGGTGATTCAATTAATTCCCCACCGTCAAAAATGTTGGTTTAGACCGCTGTGTTTAGTAATATCCCCTGGTACCCAAAGCAATCGAGAAGAAAATTCTAGATGGGATTCTTGGCAATTAATGTTGCAGCAAGATTCTGTTGAATACTCCACTAACTATAGTGAAAGTCTTGATGGAACTAAGTTAATCGATTTGCAATCTAGTCCAGATTTACTGTGGCCCGATAGTCTTTTCCGCCCAGCGATAGATACGGAAATAATTAATTTACTACCTCAATTAGAAGATATTAGCTATCATCTTGGAGATAAGATATTCAAACAAAAGTGTCTAAATCAGTTTATTCACTTAGTTTGGCAGGCTCATCAAGATAAGTTTTAAATATAATAAAAGGTGCTTTTGATTACTATTTCTTTCTTGTAATTTATTAAATGTTAGTTTTTTCTGAGTTTTTACTTTTATGTTCTACTTTTATTAGTATTAAATAACAAATACTAGAAGTAAAGTTGAGTGAATTTGTAAGTTCAGTCAATTTTAATACCAACTATAAAGCTAAACTCAATCATAATAAACGTATGTCAATCATCAGTAGCGCTTTTTTAAATGTTGGTCTAAGCTGAAAGTTCAGTGATTGCCCCGATAGAAAAAATCCCTAGATTGATTACAAATATAAAGTGTTTCTCATGACTTAGGGTGGAATGGAGTTCCCAATGCATATCTAAAGATATAGAAAGCGTAAAGCACTATACCTATATCCAAAATTAATCTAGTTAGGTGTCAGAATTTAGCGATACTTTATCTCCTTATCAAGATTACGTAAAGTAGGCTTGGAGGAGTTGATATCAGTAAATTTACAGACTAATCTTAAGACGATAGAACTGGTTTTTGAGTAACATTTATAGAACGAGAAACAATAAAATGAGCAGCACGCAATTACGTACAAAATATAAGACTTTTAGACCAGAAGGATTCCTGAGCGCAGCAAATGCGAGTGAATTTCTAGAACGTTTAACAGTGGAAGTAAAAGCTTCAGTTGATTCTGCTTTACTTGTGAATATGGAAGCAGTGGAATTCATGGATAGTGCAGGGCTAATGGCACTGATCAAAGCCTTTCGTTTAGCTGAAAGCCTCGGACAAAGGTTCGGGATCTGTTCTCTTGCTCCTTCAGTGCGCATTATGTTTGAGCTTACTCAATTAGACAAAGCGTTTGAAATCTTTGAAGATCAGGGTGCTTTTCAATTAGCAGTAGATAGATAGCCAACGAGACATCTTGTTAATTGTGGTTATGGGAGCCGTGAACATCTGTAAAAATTAAGCTGTAAAAATTAAGGTTTTGGGGGAGTCAAACTTGATTTCAAGATTGACGAAAATTTACCTCTTGTTCCTTGATTTTTGTCGTTTTAATTGGTTTGTGTCCAAGGTAACTGGAAACTCACCCTGGAGATTCGGGATAGTTTGGTCGCAGTTTGACCGCAGTTTTTTCAGTGGAACTGACTTGTAACTTTGCCGATGATGTCAGAAAATTTTATGGTTCCCCAGTGGCGGCTATCAGTACTAGCTTCCCGATTGTCTCCTGTCACAAAATAGCGATCGCCATCGTTAATTCCGTTGATCCTCTTAACAATGGGAAAGTTTTGCTGAAGTGGGTGTCGGGTGACAATAATGTCGTTGACTTGTGGTGAAGATTTTTGATAGGCGAAAGGATCAATCAAAATTTCATCCCCGGGTTGGAGTAGTGGCAACATTGAATCTCCCACAACTCTTAAGCGTTTTCTCTTGCGTAAAAGCAACAGGATAATTTCTCGGCAGGTTGTTTCGGGTAGACTGCTTGTCACGGAACAAATTGGTAAGAATAAATAGTTAGCAGATAGATAAATAATTATTCAATCTCAGTAGTTTGATAACACCTCTCCCAAAAGTCGGCTACAAGTCACACAAATAAGGAAGACGATCTGATTAATTACCCAGTATCATGCGGAATAGACTTTTAAATCTTACTAGGTAATGAGTACTAATCGATTTTCTGACATTTTCTCTGATATTGGGTACCGACTAAAAAAAATCAGCAAATATTTTCTGTTATTTTCTTTTTGTTTTATCTTAGTGGTGGGCTGCCATAGTCAACCTAAATCAGATGTTACTCCGATTGATAGTAATCGTATTGCGGTAGGCACAACTTTAAAACCACGCACTCTCGACCCCGCAGATAGCTACGAAATTGCAGGGTTAAATATTATTTATAATGTGGCAGAAAGTCTTTATACTTACGAAGTTGGTACGACCAACATCAAACCCCTGTTGGCAACTGCAATGCCAAAAATCGATGCAACTGGTTTGACTTATACCATTCCCCTCAGAACAGGGGTTACCTTTCATGATGGTGCCGCATTCAACGCCAAAGCGATGGAGTTTTCTCTACAACGGTTTATTAAAAACGGGGGCAAACCTTCTTTTCTCTTAGGAGATGTAATCAAGTCTGTTGAGGCAACAGGGGAATATGAATTAAAGATTAGTCTTAAACAACCCTTTGCTGCTTTTACGGCCTTACTCGCTTCTCCTGGCGCTTGCGCGGTATCGCCCCAAGCTTACAAAATAGGTGCGGGAGAATTTAATCCCAACCAATTGATAGGAACAGGAAAATATAAGCTCAATCAGTTTAAAAGCGATTCCATTAGCCTTGACCCCAATCCTAATTATTGGGGTGAAGCACCAGCCAATCAAGGTATAAATCTTCAGGTTTATGGCGGAAATTCAGCGAATCTCTTTAATAGTTTTAAGACCAAGGCAATTGATGTGGCTTATCAATCCCTTGATCCCCAGCAAATCGAAAGTTTACTCGCCAAGCAAGAAGATTTACAAGCAATTGAAGGCTCTGGAACAGTTGTTAACTATCTCGTATTGAATCTACAGCAAAAACCCCTTGACCAGCCTGAAGTTCGCCAGGCGATCGCCGCAGGTATTAATCGTGGTTTAATCAACGAACGAGTTTTAAAAGGACAAGCAGAACCAATTTATAGTCTGGTGCCCACGGCATTTGATACTTACGAACCGACATTTGAGCAGTTATATGGGGAGGCAAATACTGCCAAGGCGAAAGAATTACTCACTAAAGCAGGTTATTCTGCACAAAATCCTGCCGTGGTAGAAATTTGGTATGCTAGTGGCTCAATTACACGAGGTATTGTGGCAGAAACCCTCAAAGCCTATGCTCAAAGTAAACTGGGAGGAATTATACAGTTTGTCCCCAAGAGTGTGGAGTCCGCTTCCTTTTTTAGTAATCTCGGTCAGGGAATATATCCTGCTGCTTTAGCTGATTGGTATCCAGACTTTCTCGATCCTGATAATTATCTTCAGCCTTTTCTGAGCTGTAGCGAGGGTTCTGTAAAGACTGGTTGTAAATCTGGCGCCGCCCAAAGTCGTGGTTCATTCTACTATAGCGATCGCGCTAATCAACTTATCGAACAATCTCGACAGGAACAGGATGTGGCTAAACGGAACACAATCTTAGTGGAATTACAAAAAGTCATGAGCCAGGATGTACCTTATATTCCCCTCTGGCAAACTAAAGATTATGCCTTTGCTCAGAATGACATTAGCGGTGTAGTCATTAATCCTAGTCAAACTTTTCCTTTTTGGACAATCAAGCGTAGTAGCAACGTCAAGTAGTAATTATCAATTATTCAATGCATAATCTAGGTTGATCTTTGCTCAAATTCAAGATCAAGAATTGGTCTCTGGCGATCATTAAGAGTTGATCATTAAGAACAAGATGAAACTGATTATTCAAATTCCCTGTTATAACGAGGAAGCAACTTTAGGGCTAACCTTATCGGAACTTCCTCGGCAGTTATCTGGCATCGATCAAGTAGAATGGCTAATTATCAATGATGGTAGTCGCGATCGCACTGTGGAAGTGGCTCAAGCTTGTGGTGTGGATCATATTGTTAACCTACACTCTAACCAAGGACTCGCTAAAGGCTTTATGGCGGGCATTGAAGCTTGCTTAAAGGCGGGAGCCGATATTATTGTCAATACCGATGCTGATAATCAATATTGTGCAGCAGATATTCCCCAGCTAATTGCGCCAATTTTAGCAGGGAATGCCGAGATTGTGATTGGTGCCAGACCGATTCAGGAAATCAAGCATTTTTCTCCCATCAAAAAATTGCTGCAAAATTTAGGTAGTTTTGTCGTACGTCTGGCTAGTCAGACCCAGATTCCTGATGCCCCCAGCGGTTTTCGTGCCATCAGTCGAGAAGCCGCCCTGAGGCTGAATGTATTTAATGAATATACCTAC
Source organism: Cyanobacteriota bacterium (assembly GCA_046050865.1). Taxonomy (GTDB): domain Bacteria; phylum Cyanobacteriota; class Cyanobacteriia; order Cyanobacteriales; family Xenococcaceae; genus Waterburya. Next base: position 31,621 of record JBJOPG010000004.1, on the reverse strand, counting down.
ACTCTAGAAACCATTATTCAAGCTGGTCAAAAGGGTTTGGTGATTACTTCTGTCCCTATTCGTACCAATCGCTTTCTGCGTCCTTCTCGGTTGGTTAAAAATATTGCTAATTACGTTCAGCACTCCATTTTGACCATTGTGCGGATCTTTATGACCTACCGTCCCCTAAAGTTTTTCATGATGTTGGGGAGTGTTCCTGTTAGTCTGGGCTTTTTACTCTGCTGTCGCTGGCTATTTTTATTCTGGGGAATTATCGGCGATGATCCGGCAAAACCCCGCGTCCCAAGTTTGATTTTAGCTGCGATGTTGATTTTAATTGGCGTTCAGCTTTGGATATTTGGATTAATCGCCGACTTAATGGGGGTTAATCGTCAGCTCCTAGAAGATATACAACTGCGTTTACGACGCAGAGAATATGAGTCTGAAAAAAGTGAACTTGATCAAGCGGAAAATCAAATAGTCGCTAAGAAAAGTTGATCCCTAACTCAGAGCCAACTAACTATCCTTCTATTCTTAACCCAAACTGAGGTTAAGCTACCTTCAAGGGGATTTTATGAGGGACGTTGGTAGAGCTTTCAATGTACTTAGGCAAGAATTTCTCGGGGGATAAATATTGATGATAAGCCGAACGATTGTTTAACTTCATGTCTCTCAGCTCTTGCTCTGTTGTTGCTTCAAAATGCTCTAGAATCAGCTCTCCAATATTTTTGACCGAGTTGACGGGAATTTTGATCAGATGTAAATGCTTTTCCTCAGGAATCACTATGTCCGTATCTATGACCACTGGAATCCTTCCCGCATTGAGCGCCATGTAGAAACGTCCTGAAAAATTTCCGCTACCTCTAACGCACAACACATAATCACATTTAGCCGTGTTGTTAATAAATAGATTTTCTAAAGTAATTTTATTGGATTCATTTTTGACATAATAACTTTGATGATTATTAGTCACATCAAAAGAAATCTCAAGTCTCTTGTCCTTAGCTACGAGATTCATTGCCGTTTCTCGAAGCTGAAGACTCATGCCTTCGGTAATTCTGGGGTCGACCCAACGAGAAAGTTTTCCTTGGGACAATACTAATTTGGTCGCAGCATGGGGCAGAATATGTTTACTTAAATTCGCCAGTTTACCCATGGAAGATGTGGTGCCACAGAAGCCTACCACTGGCTTTTTGCCTTTAAAACCGACACTCAGAGCATCTAAACCTTGTTTAGTTCGATCATTGCTCCAATAAGGAGACTCTGTTTCAAATGGTTTCTTTAAACTTTTATATAAACCGCAGCGCAAAATGTTGGCGGTAGGTATGTCCAAAAAGACATCAGAGTCGCTAGTGGCATCGATGATCAGAGGTTTGCCGTATTTTTCCGCCTCCATGGCTGATTGATAAACTGAACTATCAAAAGCCAGAGTTTCTGGAGTAAAGACTTTGTTCGGATGGATCGCTATGTCACAATCCTGAATACAACTAGCCTCTGTATAGTGGTTGTCAGCTATAAACTTACCAAAGATATTGTCTCTGTTTCTCGATCTTAATGACCATAACATTTCGACACGAGTATCTTCAGTGGCATTAAAAGTAAAAATTTTCATCTGCAAATTTATATAAGCTTGAAGGTAAAATGCTTAGTTACATTGGATTTAGACAGATATTTTGGATGAAACAGTACCAATTATAGTAAAAAGCTCCGAGTAGATATTCAAACAAATATTACCGATCAAGCAATTATCGAAACTATTGACAAAAATAGATTCTAGAAGTCTAATCTCTTAGACAATTATACTTCAGAAAATTTTATAGCAAACGCGAAAGTTGACTTTAGTAAAGGTATTAAGCTATTGGTCTATCACCTTGAGTTAACTTGCTCGTTTACTTAATAAGAATAATTCTCATAAATTAATCCGAGGAAAATTACTTAATCAAGATTGCCATAAATAAAAATTTAAATTGAGCCATAAAACTAAATTTATAAATTTGTGAATCACTGACTATCATGTTCATAAGTTAAGGGTATATTAGCATCATCTTAATTATTAGTAAACTTAAATGAGCACCCATGAACAATAGCCAATCTTCAGAAGCATTGTGGCTTACTACATATGATTTATCGCCACGTAAAGTAACTAAATTTTTGCTTTCGATCATTGCACTGCTCATTTTTATGAATCTTGTAGAAAGAGTTATCGTCTACTGGCTAAATACTCACAATAGTGGTCAATTTATTTCGGTGTATTTTAATTTTGATGAAGAGGCAAACCTCCCTACCCTCTATTCGTTTATGGCGCTAGGCTTTTGTAGTTACTTGCTATGGTTAATTGCTATGGTAAGAAAAAAAGTCAAAGCTAAAGATGCTCAATCTTGGCAAGGATTAGCTGGTATTTTTTTGTTTTTAGCCATAGATGAATCGTGCAGTATTCATGAAATACTTATTCCTGTTTTAAGAGAAGCAATGAATACGAAAGGGTTATTATATTTTCCTTGGGTGATCCCTGCTTTTTTCTTGTTAATTATCTTTTTAATCGTGTTTAGAAAATTTATTTTGGCTTTACCAAATAAAACTAAAACTCAGTTTATCTTAGCCGGAACTGTTTATGTTCTTGGTGCTTTGGGCATGGAATTGATTGGGGGCTACATTGCCGATAAATATGGATATACTACGATTTTTGGACTTGCTTCAACTATTGAGGAACTATTAGAAATGTCTGGAGTAGTGATCTTTATTAACGCTCTCTTAAATTATCTACAAGCTCAAACATCAGAACTAAATTTTGCTTTGACTTTTCAATCATTAAGAAAGAAAAAACTAGGTTAATTAAGTTTATTTCTAATTAATCAATTTTAATCCACATTAATTAATTAGATCAATAATTCATTGATTAGCTGAGCATTGAGTTTTTGAACATTGCTTAAAACAATCTCAGCTCCAGATTCCAAAAGCTTTTGTGCATAGTCTTCCTGTCTTGTCTGAGAAGTTTGCACATGAGGGGGCAGGATGCCGATCGCAATCCAATTGCCTTCTGGCTTAATTTCTCTGGCTTTGATCACTGTATGTATATCCGCCACGGTATCTCCCACATAAAATGTGGGAATATTGTCGGTAATGGTGGCAAGCTGGGCGATCGCCTGAAACATTCCTGTGGGATCGGGTTTACTAGGAGCATCTTCCATCGCTACTAACACAGGCTTTTCTAGCTTTAAGCGGTGTTTAAGAACAAATTCTGCTGATCCCCTGGTCGCACCACTAAAAAAACCATAACCAATTTGCTGGTTATTTAGCTGCGTAAAATAATCAGGAGTTACTAACAATGGTTCATTGGCAATATAACCATCAAAAAGCTCAGGATGCTTACCTCGATAACGCTCTTGAAAGTATTGGACAATCTGGTCATAATCTAGGTTTACTTCCTCGCGAGTTTTGTCTATGGCTTCAAAATAGCGATAGGTCAATTCTTGAGAAGCTTCCCAGTCATTATTCCAAATTCCTTCTGATTTGAGGTTGTCTAGATCTTCCATTGTGGGTCGCCAACCGCCATCAGTAAATTCTTCGACGGTATCGGCGATCGCCTTACGATAGGAGTTGCCCACATCCCTAATTACCCCATCAATATCGAAAATAACGATTGCTTTAGATTGCGCTGTAGGTTGATCTTGGTTCATGGTCAAATTCTTGTATAATTATTGTTGGTTTACTATGCAAAATATTCCTTAAAATAAATTTATCGGAGGCTTAATTGGAGTCAGAGGCAAGATTTAAATTAAAAGTTCTGTGGTTAGATAAAAACGTAGCGATCGCCGTAGATCAAGTAGTAGGTAAAGGCACTAGCCCTCTAACAGCTTATTACTTTTGGCCCCGTAATGATGCTTGGCAACAGCTAAAAGATGAACTAGAAGCAAAACATTGGATTGAAGAAGCAGAAAGCATTGATATTCTCAATCAGGCGACGGAAGTAATTAATTTCTGGACAGAGAGAGGTAAGGTTACTCCCATGACTCAAGCACAGACTAAATTCCCCAATATTGTATTTACTGGAACAAATTAATTGATTAACTTCCCCTAAGAAACAAATTAATTTGCTTAGGCTGGGAAAGCGGTTCAGCGCGTTGCGGGAGTTCCCCCCGTTAAAGCGACTGAATCAAGAAAGGGAAAGGTTTAAAGGGAAAGGGCAAAGTTAAGTGTAACTCTGCCCTTTTTAGTATTTAATTGGTTTTTCTAAGCTAGTTGCTATACTGTGCCACCAGAAGCTTGGAACCGCGCTCTAGCTTTCTTCATAGAGCTTTCCGCTTGAATTTTCTCTTGGCGGTCATCGCTGTTGCCAACCTGATCAAGTCTTGACTGGGCTGCTTGGTAATCACTGCGAGCAGTGTCGAGGTCGATATTATCCCCCAATTCTGCGCCATTAACGAGAATTTTAATCTCATTATTTTCTACTTCGGCGAAACCACCCATCAGAGCGATCGCTTTCCACTCTTTATCAGGACGCACCCGCAACACGCCGATCTCCAGAGCCGTCAAGAGAGGAGCATGACCGGTTAGAATTCCTAGTTGTCCAGTGGTGCTAGGCAGAATTATTTCTTCTACCTGATCGTCCCAAACAGTTTTGTCTGGAGTAATTACTTTTACGCTTAATGCCATTTCTTTAACTAGTATTCTTTAACTACTATTTATTTATTAAATCCTTGCTGATTTTTAACTTAGCAAAGCCCAGTAAGCAGCTATCAATAAGAGGAGTGAAAATAATTTGGAAAAGTCCAAGGGCAAGATTGCCAGCTAGAAGACTTTTCTCTAACTACTACGACCACTGGTAATGAGTAACTGCTTACTAAAATCAAATAAAAAAGCTGGCGTTGCTGAATCGGGACATGAAAAGTCAAGTTATTATTTTGACTACATTCTTAAAAAGCTAATAGCCAATAGCTAGAAGCTAATAGCTACGAACAGTTTGCTCATCGGTTTCATGCTTCAAATCAACAACGTCAAAAAGCTTAATTTAGGCTGCTTTCATTTTTTCAGCTTTGGCTTTGGCTTCTTCAATGTCTCCTACCAAGTAAAAAGCTTGCTCAGGTAAGTCATCTAATTCACCGTTGAGGATCGCTTTAAAACCTTTGATGGTATTTTCCAAAGAAACATATTTTCCAGGAGAACCTGTAAATACCTCTGCCACAAAGAAAGGCTGAGACAAGAAACGTTCAATCTTACGGGCACGGTCTACCACGATGCGATCGTCTTCCGAAAGTTCGTCTAAGCCAAGAATTGCAATAATATCTTGTAATTCCTTATAGCGTTGCAGAGTAGATTGCACTGCACGAGCTGTATTGTAATGATCTTCACCCACAATACTTGGTTGAAGCATAGTACTGGTGGAATCGAGGGGATCTACCGCAGGATAAATACCTTTGGAAGCCAAGCCACGAGACAATACTGTAGTTCCATCTAGGTGGGCAAAAGTTGTGGCAGGAGCAGGATCGGTTAAATCATCCGCTGGTACATATACCGCTTGAATCGAAGTAATTGAACCTTCTTTAGTGGAAGTAATCCGCTCTTGTAAATCCCCAACGTCCGTACCGAGAGTAGGCTGATATCCTACCGCAGAAGGCATCCGACCTAATAGTGCTGATACTTCCGAACCTGCTTGGACAAAGCGGAAGATATTGTCAATGAATAACAATACGTCTTGTTTGTTAACGTCACGGAAATATTCAGCCATGGTCAAAGCAGAAAGACCAACCCGCATTCTGGCACCAGGAGGCTCGTTCATTTGACCATAGACCAAAGCAATCTTTGATTCTTCAGGGTTATCCGCATTGATTACGTTGGATTCGATCATCTCGTTATAAAGGTCATTCCCTTCACGAGTACGTTCCCCTACACCGCCAAAGACCGATACACCACCGTGTTGAATCGCAATGTTGTTGATCAACTCCATCATAATGACAGTCTTACCAACACCAGCGCCGCCGAATAGACCAATTTTGCCCCCTTGACGATAGGGAGTGAGCAAGTCTACAACTTTAATGCCAGTTTCAAATACTGTTGGTGCTGTTTCTAAGTCTGTTAGCTTAGGAGCAGGTCTGTGAATCGGAAATGTCTCATCATTACCTACAGGACCTTTCTCGTCTACAGGCTCCCCGAGAACGTTAAAAATTCGGCCTAAAGTTTTTTTGCCAACAGGGACGTTGATAGGTGCGCCGGTATCGACAATATCCATGCCTCTAACCAATCCATCCGTACTACTCATGGCAACAGCACGAACTTGGTTGTCACCAAGTAATTGTTGCACTTCGCAGGTAACCGAAACGTCCTGTCCCGCAGGATTTTTTCCTTGTACTTTTAAAGCGTTATAAATACGAGGCATTTTGCCGCTAGGAAATTCGGCATCTAATACAGGGCCGATAATACGTGTAATTTTACCAGTGGTTTTTTTATCTGTAGTGGCTACCATTTTCTTATATCTACTTGGTGGTTAGCTGTTTTATATGGCGGGTCAAATCTTAATTAAGTGTAAAATTTTGCCACCTTCAAGATTATCATTTAACGAATCATCTAGAAAATATAGTTTTTGCTATAGTTTTTGCTGCCCTTCAGCTAAAAACACGACGTTTCATGGTAGCTTGTTTTTTTTAAGCGACTATGATGTTTTGTAACGCCAACTTTAATTAGAGTTAATTTAGTTCAATAAAAGCAACGTTATTGTTGTGCGCTCAAATAAATTGATTTTCTTGAACTCCTCATGGTCACCAGATTCAAGCAATATTACTTTTTGAAGTAAAAAAGAATTCAAGCGAAAATATTTCAATCTAGAGTGCTTTTCTTTGGACACATTTCTCTGTAGGATGACAACTAGCCAAGCAAATAACCAAGAAGTCTAGAAATGTAATTAATCCTTTGATAGATATCTGCAATTTTTGCTTCAAAGATCAACGACGGTCATTCAGGACAGTTTCAAGTTGCTTGATTTTGCGTGCTTAAGTTTTTTGGTGGTGGTCGAGGTTGAATACTTTCTAGACCAGTAATTTGGTTTGGCGTCAATTTGTAGTAGTCAAGAATATCTCGAATATCTAGTCTTATGAACAGAAATACATTGTCACTCAAGCCTGATGAGCAGTTGACTAGGGACAAACCGATTCAGCAAAAGGATATTGCCACGGTTTGTATCTATGGTCTGAGCCTCATGTCTGCTGGACTGTTTCTTTTTTTGCCCTTGGTAAACGTGCTTAGTCCTAGTCCCTGGCAGCGTTATATGGGGGCGATCCATGGCTGTGCATCTTTGTTTGCTGTAGTCGTCATTGCTTATGCAGGGCATTTGGCTTTTCCCTTGCTCAGAGGTAAAGCAGAAATTCTACCTCAAATGCGTACTCTTACCTTCTGGTCGAGTTGCTTATCTTTTTTGGCGATTATTTCGGGCAACTGGGTTTATATGCGCTATCGCGCCCCGATTAACGGTCCTAGGTCGTGGATAGTCGAAAATACGCCTTTAGTTCACTATCTGTTTATGGAGTACCACGAATTTACAGTGCTGTTCACCTTGCCCTTAGGTATTGCCTGTACTTGGAGCTTATGGCGTTATGGAGATTCGATTCTCGATAAAAAAAATCGTCCGATACTCACGGCCACTTGTTTTGCTTTGATGGCGATGATGTTTTTCGCGATCGGCGGCTTGGTTAGTGGTTTAAATGTTGCGAGAATTCACTCGTTGTAATTTCTCGGTAAATGCTTCTCCGTAAACATCTCATCTTGTTGTGAAGTATCTCTTGGTAAATATTAATCGTTGTCTACTCAAAAAATATCTAGCTTATGACTAAATCAAGATCATCTTACTTCACCCCTTCACCTTGGTATGTTCGACTAGGAAATAGTCTTAAAAGATTTCCCCAAGGACTAGCTAAAGGTTCCAGTACGGCCCCCTCTTCTTCTGGTGTTGCTGGTGCTGCCTTAATTAGCGCTCCCTTTGCCTGTTTTGTCATGATGGTTAACCAGCACTTTGCTGCTGCCTTTAAGAGCTATGAAGACCTGATTTGGAATTTGGGTGCCTGGATTCCCGGTAGCCGTAATGCTGATCAGCTGTACGGAGAAATTGGTAGCTATTCTGGCAAAGAAACTATCTTACTTGTTACTTGGCTGTTTAGTTGGTTTTTCCTGGCTTTGCTGTGGCGCAATCGGGAAATCAAAGGTGGCACTATCTTCTTTTGCTTATTTTTCTTCTTGGTTGCCGCAACTGTGATGAATTGGCATCCCTTGTTTCCCTACATGCCCCTAATGCCTAAACACTAGTGCCCAAAGTAAATTGCACCAGTAAATTGCACTTTTTACTATCAAATTACACAATCATTTATTGCGAATCAAATCATGCAAACAGAAAAACTCTCTCAGCAATCATCATCAAGCCAGCTCGATCATCTTTTAAACAGCCAACCAAAAGGCATGCCTTCTCAATTACATAAATATGTTTGGGGAGGAGTGGGTATTTTAGGTTTATTTTTTGCCAGTTTTCCCATCGCTTATGTACGAGTGTCTCACAGTGAAAGTTTTGACCAACAACCTGTCCACTCAATTGACTGGGATGAAAATCAAAAAGCCAACCTAGTTTATCCAGAGCCAAAGGCAAAGTAGTTTAATCATCTAACTTAATTTAATTAAGCGCGATCGCTATTCAAGATATAGACAATGAGTAAAACATATTTTCTCTGTCTTGGCGATCGCTATATTTCAGCCCATCTAATCCAAAATCATTAGAATTACATTTCAGGGTTGGGTAAAATGCCAAACTCTTGAAGGGCAGGAAGAAAGTTGTTGTTTTCATGGCTAGGACGACTTAGCTTGATTAAAGCAAAACGCTGAGCAGGATTTAGGTCACACCACTGGGCTAAAGACAAGGATGCATTGTGTTCTTGGGCTTTAGTTTGAACGAGATCGGGAATCCTGGTTTCGTTTAACCAGAGTGGATGGGGATCGAGCTCCAGTTCTTTAGCTGGTTGACCAGTCTTTTCGATAATTAAGCGTTGTAGCCATTCTCGATAGGTCTGGCACTCTTCTGAGGTGGTACAGGGTAGATCGACTAGAGTTTCTCGTTCGGTTTGACTAAATTGATTCCAGTGCAATAGTTTGAGCTTGACACCACAATTATCTAGCTTCATTCTGACGGACATCGGAATACATTGTAAAGTACCCACAAAATCTGCTTCAAACTTAAAATATTTACTAGATTTTGACTCTTGTGGTTGAGGTTGAATATTTCCCATCAATTTATACCTTGCCCAAATAGTATTTTCAGTATACGCCTTGATTATTGGTCAGAGAGACCCCGCCTTAAAACGACGGGGCTTCCTCTGACTTCGTGATTTTTTAGAGTTCTTAATCCTTAACTATCCTCTCAAGAATTCGGATCATGTTCAATTTGATCGATGCACAGCAGAGTTGATTTGATTTAGCTTGCCAAAATCAAAATAGTCGATAGAATCGGCAGTATCTTTGATCAATGTTGGTCAACTATCTATATATTCTTAGCTATCAGCTGCGTACTTTGATTGCTATGGTTCACCGCAATCAAAATTTTCACCTATTTTATCTAGTTATAAAGTGATTAAATCTCGTCTTCAACCCAGCAAATCAAATATTGCTAAATCTAAATTTACTTCCTTCAGGCAACAGGTAGGGTTTGTCCTCAGTCCTTGGCGATCGCTTGATGGGCTACTTTTATTATCAGTGCTTACGGTAACTGTATTTGGTGGATTCACAATTTATAGTACCGAGTTGGCTGGAAAACATAGCTACAGCTACCAACATTGGCTAATTAGCGTAGTGGGATTGATTATTACCCTGATGCTTGCCCGTTGGCATTATCAAATATTATTCCGTTGGCACTGGTTGATTTATGCTCTAACAAACTTCTCCCTAATTGCAGTGATTTTGGCGGGGGTATCGGCAAAAGGTGCTCAACGCTGGATTAATATCGCTGGTTTTAATGTTCAGCCCTCCGAGTTTGCTAAGATTGCGATGGTTATTACCCTAGCGGCTTTGCTTCATAACCAAGACAGTCCAAATTTAAAAACCATCCTCAGAACTTTGGCGATTACCGCTGTTCCTTGGGGTTTAGTTTTTATCCAACCAGATTTAGGGACTTCTCTAGTGTTTGGGGCGATTGTAGTTGCTATGCTCTATTGGGCAAATGTCAATATCGGTTGGCTGATTTTGCTGGTTTCTCCCTTATTTTCTGCTATCCTCTACAATCTTTATCTGCCTGGCTGGATTGTTTGGGTTTTAATGGTGATGGGAATTTCTTGGTTAATTTTACCAAATCGAATTATCTCTACTCTCAGCGCTCTAGTGATTAATTTAGGGGCGGTGGAACTAGGGATCGTTTTTTGGAATGTCTTAAAAGACTATCAAAAAGACCGATTAACCTTATTTCTCAATCCTGAACATGATCCTTTAGGGGGAGGGTATCATCTGATTCAATCACGGATTGCGATCGGTGCAGGAGGATTCTGGGGCAAGGGATGGCACCAGGGGACACAAACTCAGCTTGATTTTATCCCTGAACAGCATACCGATTTTATCTTTTCTGCCGTTGGCGAGCAATTTGGCTTTATTGGCTGTCTTGTCTTGCTGTCAGTATTTTGGCTAATTTGCGCTCGTTTGCTCTGGATTGCTAATACGGCAAAGGATAATTTTGGTTCTTTACTAGCGATCGGCACTTTAACTATCATCGCCTTTCAAGTGATCATTAACATTAGCATGACCATTGGATTAGCTCCAATCACGGGAATTCCCCTCCCTTGGATGAGCTATGGCAGATCTTCTCTTTTAACTAGCTTTATCAGCATTGGTCTTGTTGAGTCTGTCGCTAACTATCGAGAACATAAGGTACGTTAGCGACTTATCAAAGTTGAAAGCTAACTAACACCAGAATTCATATTAGCCATAAGACTCAATTTTCTCATCTCCATCAGGCATATTTGGAGCAAATTTTTTCAATCCTAAATATTGCTGCAAAACATGCCAGACATATAGAGGATTGAGAATCGCATAACGTTGCCACAATCTTTTTGGCTCTTGAATTAACCGGAAGAGCCATTCCAAACCCACATCTTGCATCCATTTTGGAGCTTGAGGTAAGGTTCCCGCATGAAAGTCAAAAGCTGCCCCCACTGCCAAAATTGGAATGTTGAGGAGGTTACGATATTCGTAAGCCCAAGTTTCTTGCCTAGGACAGCCTAATCCGAGAAAAACTGCACTGGCACCAGAAGCCTTAATTCTTTCGACTAACTCTAAACGTTCATCTCGGGAGAGTCTTCTAAACTTAGATTCTTCCATCCCCGCTATTTTGAATCCAGGATAAAGTCGTTTTAGATTGCGAGCAAATTTTTCTAAGGTTCCTTTTTCGCTACCGTATAAATAAATGCTTAGTCCTTCTTTGGTCAGAGATTCCGCTACTTTCAGAGTTAGGTTTGGCCCATAAACGCGATCAGGCAACCGTTTTTTATAAATACTCGATAACGCCCACCTCACTGGCTGCCCATCGGGAACTACCAGATCAAGACCATTTAAGCGCCTGGCATGAATGCTATCCAAAAAGCCTGTCATCACACCGTGCACCGCCAAGGCACTGACCGCGAATGCCTGTTTATTTTTAGCGGCATAGGTGATTTTTGCTACAGCACATTCATAATCAACAGCGCTAACGTTGATGCCTAATATCGAATACTTTCCTAGATTAATCATTTTTTAATTCCATCTCTCCACACCACTTGCGTAAATCTCTGACAAAATTTGCTTAATGTCATATTTGAGTGACCATTCTGGGTAATGAGCTTTAAACTTTGATAAATCGCTAACGTACCAGATGTGATCGCCACTGCGATTGTTATCTGTATACGAGTAATCCAACGTATTACCAGAAAGTTCTTGGGCAATGGCGATCGCCTCTAGCATCGAGCAATTACTTTCTCTCCCCCCACCAATGTTATAAACTTCGGCGATGCGAGGATTTTTATAAAACTCATAAAATGCCGCAATTAAGTCCGAAGAGTGAATATTATCGCGAACTTGCTTTCCTTTGTAGCCATAAATAGTATAAGGCTTACCGATAACAGTACACTTAACTAGATATGCCAAAAATCCGTGTAATTCAGTCCCAGAATGATTGGGGCCTGTTAAACAACCCCCTCTAAACGAAGCGGTACGAATGCCAAAGTAACGACCATATTCTTGAACTAATACGTCTGCCGCCACCTTAGAAGCACCGAATAAAGAGTGTTTGCACTGGTCAATGCTCATCGTCTCAGGGATTCCTTGAGCATACTCATGACTTGAATCAATTTCCCAACGTTGCTCCAACTCTTTCAAGGGTAAGAAGTTAGGTAAGTCCCCATACACCTTATTTGTCGAGGTGAAGATAAAAACCGCATCAGGACAATATTCACGGGTGGCTTGAAGAAGATTTAATGTGCCATTGGCATTAACTGTAAAGTCGGAAAACGGATCTTGGGCAGCCCAATCATGAGATGGTTGGGCTGCCGTATGAATAATTAGGGATATGTCATTACCAAAGTGCTGAAATATTTCTTTGATGGCATCGTAATCGCGGATATCTACTTCGCGATGTTGATAGTTATCAACTTCCTTTTCTAGCCTTTGGCGATTCCACTTTGTGGAAGCTTCTTCGCCAAAGAAAAATTTACGCATATCATTATCTATACCGACAACATCCATTCCCAAAGCACTGAAAAATCTGACGGCTTCTGAGCCGATCAAACCAGCAGAACCAGTAATAATTGCTACACCCATATTCAACTTTTATTATTTTTAACTGCTTTTAACTGCTTATTAACCTCAATTACTCAACTTTTAATAAAAACTTGAAGCTCAAGAAGTTTCAAGGGAGTTGTGAGTATTTATTATTAAGTATATTTACTGCTAAGCCTCTGTAATAATACATTGAATTGATAAATATGTCGATAGCTAATCAGTAAAATTGCTGAGAAAACTGGATAGCTAATCAGTAAAATTGCTGAGAAAATAAGCAGTCACTAGGAGGTAACAATTAGATATTATGATGTACTGCTATCGGTGTGAAATCAGTAAAATTAAATACGTTTATCGATTGAAGAATAGGAGATCTTACTGTAAGTAATTCACTTGCTTAATTATTTTAGCTAGCAAGATTTTCTCTTCTGAAAAATGAAGAAGAAGAAGTTTGATGAAATCCCCATAAATTAGAAATAATTCTTTATGAAGAAGTTTTACGTTTTGTCTAGTTGCATTCTCTGATGATTTTGTTGTTTAAGCAGTTGGTCAAAAAATAATGGGACGACAGTGGAATTAGACAGGGTGAATAGTCTTATATTCTTGATATTCACTACCAAAACTACCTGTAATCATGCCGACTCCCAAAAAGGAAGTTTGAATACCTTTAACAAAGACTGCTTTGCGACCAAAAGAAATAGCTGCCGTCAATAGCCCCTGTCCCAGACGGAAAATGCCTTTACTAAATCGCTGAATTCTTGTGGCTAAAGATCTATTTTGCACTAATTCACAAAAGGCGAACCCATTTCCACGACGATAAGCTCTTTGCCACAACCACTTATAGTTAGTTCGACTTGCGGGCAGCCATTCTGTTACCCAAGCGTTGTCTGCCCAAACAGCCTTATATCCCTTCTGATAAACCTGCATAAACAAATGAGTATCATCCGCTCCATTAGAACGAAACTGCTCATCAAAACGAATCTGTTGAAACAATTCTGCTTTGGCAAAAAGGTTGCTAGTATAGGCGTATAAATAGTTATGACACAAATTTGCGCCATTGGACAGATTCCCGCTACCAAAGAAGCTCTCTAGCCAATCAGCAGGTGGTTCGATAAAATGAGGTTGCACTGGTCCAGTCAGAATATCGGCAGAGAATTCTTGTTGAGCAGTCATCAACTCATCTAGCCAATTTTCTGCTGGTACTTCGTCATCATCCATAATGGCAATAAAGTCCACATCATTCTTGGCTAGATCTACCGAATGATTGCGAGCGAAAGGGATACCTCTTTGTTTCTCAATATCATAGAGTAGTTGGATCTCATGGTGGGCTGTAAAATCATCGCAAACCCTTTTGGCAGAACCTTCGGCATCATTGTCCACAATCACAAGTCGAATATCTGGGATTGGATTTTTCGTGAATTTTTGCTTTGCCACCCCCTCTAACAATCTCTTCAGTCCGTCGGGTCGGAAGCAGGTAATGACACAGACGGCTATTTTAATAGGGTTTTTAGTAAAGTTATCCTTGTTTAATGTTTCGTTTGGGTTTTCAGGGTTGTCGATGACTCTCATATTCATTTTTCTAATTAAATCGAACTTGTAGGGATAGCCCTAGCACTTGACTTGGTGTTTAGTTAACTTTTAATTTTGATCATCAATGTTGAGGTTAAAGAGGTTAAATTGAGAGAATTTACATTTTATATAAGACCAGCAAAAGTTAAAGATAAGACTAAATTCGTATTTATTGTTAAATTAACTTGGTCCATTGGGACTGAACTCTAGTGTTGTTGTTCTTTTTTGTTAGGTATTGGGGGCTGATACTTCGTAAAACAACACCAATTTTACAATAATAGATCTCTTGCATGAATAAAAGATCAATTCTTTTTCCCTTTTCTCTTTTCCCAGCCTCAGTAAGTTAATTTGCTTCTCGAAAGTTAATAGCAATTTAAGTAGCAACAATAGAAGTGGTTAAACCGGCGATCGCTTTATTGCGAGTTGTCCCCAAAATATAAGCAGCAATTTGCACCTCTCCTAGTAGATATACTTTGAGATCCGTGAGATTTGCGGTCATCAAACTGACTAAATTTTGATATTTCACTACTTGAAATTGTTCCACCTCGTTATGCCAAGTTTCTTGCTTAGTAGCGACGGTAAAAAAGGAATGGAACTCTTGAATTGTTATTTTGGTATCAGGAGGATATTGCTGCTGCTGTAATAATGTATCTTGAGTGAAACTAGCTGCATCATGCCAATAAACAACTTGAATCGGAGATTCTGCTTCACTAAACCACAATAGATCTTTGGTTGCTAGCTCTAGTTGGGCAATCAACTCTTGATCTGGAGAGTTAGCTAAATCCACAGTCTGATCAGTCATGTTTTTTTGTTTTTTCCAATATTTTTTTGCTTAAGATACTATTTTCGGCTGCTCTGGAATAGAATTAAGGCAATTTTCTAGCTTATTTTTGATCTTGGTGTCATGACTAATCTGCAACAAATTAAACAAGTATCGGCTGAACTTTATCTGAATCTAGATAATCCTCAATCTGTACGTCAACAACTCCAACGAATTAATCAAGCACAGTTAAAGCTTAATCAGTTTAAACAAGAAGTAAATACCAAACTGCAAGAGATGAAGCAACCAGAGGCTTCTTTTGGTTTAGATGAAGTAGCAGCCATTGGACTACATATTTTTGGGGAACATCACCTGGCTAACCATGTTACCAGACGAGGCAATAGAGCCGAGCATCGGGAGAGACAACAACAGCAAAAAGCACAGCAACCTCAAATTAAGATGAAAGAATTGATTGATAATTATATCTTTGAGGGCGATCGCTTAAAAACTATGGCGAATAATTATCTTCAAGAACATTCTTAAGGATTAAACTGTTGAGATAGCTTTTAGCTTTTAGCTTCTAGCTCCTAGCTTCTAACTTCCATACGAACTCAGATGAAATTATGCGACAACGCTACCAACCTGCAAAAATTTTCTAATTGTCTGCAAATAGGTTGGTTCATCTTCTAGCATTGGGAAATGAGCGGTTTTTGGGAGTTCTACATATTGAATCTTGTCGTTTAAAGCTGCGGCTTGTCTACCCATGCTGGCGGGAATGATAATATCTTTTTCTCCTGACACCATTAGGGTAGGTACTGTGAGTTGGGCAAATTCTTGGGGCATAGTTTCCACTGCTTCTTTGCTAACGGAAGTATAAATCGTGCCGACCGCAGCTTCGTAATCCGCTAGGAGAAAATCCGCTAAAAATTCTCGGCGATCGCTTTGAGCAATGGGACGATGTAAAAACCGTGCCATAAACATCCTGTCGGCAAAAGGAAATTTCAAGAACCAATTGTAGCGAAACTTGACTACATAACCCCCAAACTTATGAAAGACAGCAAAAGCCAAGGCATCATATTCAAAAATTCCGTTGCAGGTGAGAATTGCCTGGTGTACTCTGTCGCGGTAGCGGTTGAGGAAAAATGTAGCGATGGAGGCTCCCATGGAATGAGCATTTAGATAGATTCCCTTAAGGTTTAAGGCATCTAATAGCAGCGCTAAATCGTCGGCATAATCTTCCATTTTGTAGCCCAAATTTGGAGCATTTGACGGTAACAGAGAACGACCAAAACCACGGAGATCATAGAGCAGACAATCAAAATCATCGGCGATCGCCTCTGCGGTGCTGCGCCAATATTTCCCCGATCCTCCCCAACCATGAATAAACACCATTACTGGTTTAGCGGAATTCTCTGAACGGCGAATCCACTCGTAATAATGAGCTACTCCACGAACATCAACTGTAGGCATATTAATTGCAGATAAATTTAATTCCTACTGTTAAGTCTATGCTTTCGGGAAATATAGCCCTTTAGTTGTTTCAATTATTTTAAGATCTTAAATTTAGAACACAAATTCTAAATTCAGATGAACTATTATAAATAGCGTAAATTAATGGTTAAGCTTGGCAATGGATTATAAAAGTGAGATTATGGCGCAAGTTGAGGCAATCCCTGAATCATTGTTGCCTGAATTACTTAGCTACGTTAAAACTCTTCAACCCAAAGTGGCAGTTACTAAATCAAAGCTAACGATTAAACCAAAATCTCCAGCTCAAGCTAAATCTTTGTCCTCTGCTTCCACTGATACCATTATTATCTATACCGATGGTGCCTGTACGGGGAATCCTGGCAAGGGAGGATATGGTGCTGTAATTATTGATGGCGATCGCCGTGAAGAACTCTCTGCTGGCTATAAACTAACTACCAACAATCGCATGGAAATGATGGGGGCGATCGCGGCATTAGAATCTCTCAAATCTAATGCAAAAGTCAAGCTTCACAGTGACTCGAAATATATAGTTGATGCCGTGGTCAAAGGTTGGGCAAAAAAATGGCAGGCTAACGGTTGGCGCAGAAATGCCAAAGAAATGGCAAAAAATCCTGATCTGTGGCAGGAATTACTCGATCTCTGTAAGATCCATGACGTAGAGTTCGTTTGGGTAAAGGCTCATGCAGGCATCCTTGAAAATGAAAGATGCGATCGGCTAGCGGTTGCCGCTGCCCATGGGGGAAAACTAATGGTGGATCAAGGCTATGGTGGTTGAGACGAAATTAGACCTCTTGATTACAATCCATATTATCGATTGAGGCAAGAGGTCTACAAAGAATCCATCATTTAAAATAGTCTGAAAATATCTCTGATGGTATTAGTAGTGCTTCTAACGGATTCGACATTTCTTTGCACCGATTGCACGTCTTCTGTAATAGAGTTTCCAGAATCGGCAGAACCGTTGGCGGGAGCAGGATTATTAGTGGTAACTGTAGAAGCAGGCTCTAATGCTTCTTTGGGAAGGCACTTCGTAGATTCATCATAGGTAACACTTTTCCAATTTACTCCTCTGACATCAGCATTGCAGAAATTCGCGCCACTGACGTTAGCATAACTAAAGTTGACATTTCTCAAGTCCGAACCATCAAAGTTCGCTTTCTGGGAATTGCTATCGCTAAAATTAGCATCTCTTAAGTCGGAATTAGCTAAATTAGTATTGTATAGATTAGCTCTTTCAACATTAGCATTTCTCAAGTTTTGTTGACTAATATCAGTTCCGCTAAGATTGCAGTCAACACATTGACGAGTATTTTTAAAAGTTAATAATTCATCTTGATTGGCACTCCAGGCAGGAACGGTTGCACCCAAAGTTAAAAATAAAGTTGTGACAGTTAATATTTTAAGGTTCATAGTTGTTTGAAACTAAATTGAAATTAAAGTATTTTTTATTGCTATGTCACCATTTTTACCGAGCAAAAGTATTTCAGTAGTATACTCACAATATTTTTACCTTAAGATGAAAAATCAATAAATTCATGACTATTTTGTAATTAAATAGTTACCAAACTAAAAATAGTTTAGTAAAGATCAGACAAATTCACAGCCAACCCAAAAATTTATTTACTGGGATTAACTTTGTGTAATAACTTGGAGAGAAAAGTAAGCCAACCCGCAAATAATCCAGGTTTTGCTTTGGAGTTATGGTCTTTTTGCTTTGGAGTTGGTTGAAATAACTTGCCCCGAATCGATTTTATGGTAGAGGGGGATTTTTTAGTTTTCCCTTCAATGGCAGGCATAAAAACTTTGGAGATGGTAGAAATAGTTTGTTCGGGATGCAAACAATAGCGACTCAACCAAATTGCTAACTGACGTTGTTGATCGGAGTCTAAGGCTGTAATTTCACTCCACCATGGCTTGATGGCAGGTTCTAAAGTATCTAAGTCAGGATTTATGGACTGATGGAAATAAATTTCTAAGACGGGTAATTGAGATCGCTTAGTTGACAGAGGAAAACGATCAAAAGTGTCTACTAGTCGAGCAATATTTTCTTTCGGGGCAGTCAGTACTGCATATAGCAACCTTTGATTACTAATGAAACAGTAGTGATTAAGATCTAACTCAAAAACAGCATGATCGATGGAGTCTAATAACTCTGGATCAAATTCTGGGTTATCTTCCCCTTCTGTTGTCGGTAATTCTTCAAAATCGTACCAGTCGATCGCAAAGGGTTCAGGAATTTCTAGTTCTAGTTTGATCTTTTCTACAATTGAATTGGTTGCCTCCACTGCCCCTGTAATTGCATTCATTATCGAAGACGTTTGGACAGGATCTAAACTTTTGATTTGGATTTCTAGTAATGCTTGCCAATCTGCCTCCATCTCTCCCAACACCCGACAATAGAGCCAAATTTCGGCAAATTCCAAGGGAAATTTTTCCGTGACTACACTATAGATTTTTGACTTGAGGTTTTGATAATTAAGTTCTGCCTGAGTTGGTCGATTGATATAAACATGTAGTCTTTCATCTTGAATAATTATTTGGAAGCGTAAGGTATCGTCTTCACAAACATTGGCGATCGCATTTAAAATCTGTTCTTCAGTCATGTTTAATTAGGCAAATCTTAAGTCTAGTTTGCCCAAAACTGAAAATTAATCATTAGCAATGATTAGAAAATATCCGCTGGATCGGCAGCACTTAATTTTTTGACGGCAACCGCACCTGAAGCACAGCACATGATAACAGTCAGAATCAATACCGTTGTCGCTCGACTGGCTGTCATCGCCAAAGGTAAGGCAGTTGCCCCTGCTGCCAAACTATATAAACCGATCGCAATTAAATAACCAGGTAAAAAGCCCAGCACCGCCAGGATTATGGCTTCTTGAAAGACCAAAACTACAAAATAACTGTCTTTATAGCCCATTGCTTTGAGAGTGGCATATTCAGGGAGATGATTAGCAACGTCAGTATAAAGAATCTGATAGACAATCACGATCCCGACTAAAAAACCGATCGCTGTACCCAAGGTGAAAATAAAGCCGATGGCTGTAGCATTTTTCCAATAGGTGATTTCTTTTTGAATAAATTCTTGTTGATCAAAAACGTCCACATCTTCAGGTAGCTTTGATTTTAGGGTGGCTTTAGTCGCTGCCAAATCCGCTCCTGGTTTAAGGTTGATGATGCCCACGTCAATTAGACCCCGTTGGCGATCGGTAAATAGGCGTAAAAAATTGGTATCGCTGGTCAGAATATTGCCATCCGCAGCAAAAGAAGCTCCCATGGAAAACAAGCCTGCTACCCTAACTTTGCGTCCAGAAACTTCTGCTTTGACTGGTTTATTTTGCTTGAGTAAATCGGGAATTGGGCCAAATTCAATTCGCGATTTATCGTCAAATAACACCACATCAGGTAGTTGAATTTGATCGATTTTTTCCTGAACACCTGGGAAATTGACAGGATTTTGAGCAGGGTTAAAAGCAATAGTTAAAATAGTTCGAGTATTGCGTTTAATCGGGTTTTTCCAAGAACCATAGTTGAGATATATAGGCACTACCGATTCCACTTCGGCGATCGCTGCCGATTCATATAACCGTCGATCAGAAAAGGTTTTGGTAAAACCGAGAGCATCAGATTGAGGACTCATCAGAAAGATGTCCCCTGCCAAGGCTTTATGGAAAGTGACACTACTGTCAAACAAAGCCGCCTGAAAACCTAACTGAATAAACATCAACATATCTGCAAACCCAATCCCTGCTAGGGCAATGAGTAAACGGGATTTTTCATGGCTTAACTGCAACCAAGAGAGGGGGGTTTTCATTTTTAGTTGATATTAGTTGATAGTTTAAGTAGTCAGGCAAAATTAATTACCTAGTTAAGATCGGGAAAAGGGGAAAGGGGAAAGGGTAAAGGGTAAAGGGTAAAAGAGCAAGTCAAGTGTGTAATTAATTTTGTTTAAGTATTTATGTAGTTACAAATTAATTTTGACCATTGTTTTAGAGTTAGTCAGATTAGATACTAGGCTACTAGTTTCAGGATCAAGGTGTATTTCGACTTCCACGACTCTGCTATCCACATCCGCAGCAGGGTCGGTACTCAGGACATCTTGCTTGCCGATTTTCAAACCAATGCGACTGACTTCACCTGTAATCTCCTGGTCAAAGGCTCCTGTCTCGCTGGTAATGGAGGCGCTTTGCCCTAGACGCACTTTGCCAATATCACTTTCATAGACTTCGGCAACAACCATCATGTTGTTGGTTTGCGCAAATTCTACTATCCCATCTTCATCAACTGTTTCTCCTGGATAGGCATTGATTTTGATTATCTGCCCTTCCCCAGGAGCTTTCACTTTAGTCAGCTCTAGATCTTCCTCTGCTTGATGTAAAGCCGCGATCGCCTGATCAACTTCCGCCTGGGCTTTGATCAGATCTACTGGGCGTACTTCCCCCACACTCTCTAGAGTAGCGGCCGCCTCTTTAATTTGGGCTTGCAACATATTTTTATTTTGCCTAGCTACTGCTTGAGCTTGATTGATCTGTTGTTGCAGAGTGTCAAAAGTGCGATTATAACTAGCATTAGCTTCCACTACCGCCGCTTGAGCGGTATCTAGCTTTAGACGACGGGAATCTAACTCCGACTCAGATATTACCCCTGTCTGTGCCAATTGTTGATAGCGTTTAAATTCACTAGTGGCATTCCGCAATTCTGCCTGGAGGCGACTTTTGGTGGCTTGTTTTTCAGCACTTTCTGTTCGTAATTGGGCCTGCAAACGAGATACCTCAGCTTCGTTAGTGATTAATTCTCCTTCTAGTTCTGCTTGAACCCTGGTTAAATTAGCTGACTGAGCATTGATCGCACCTTGTTTCGCCCCTGCTTTGACGATCGCTAAATCGGCCTCCGCGACCTTTACTTCCTGACGCGCCAATTCTACTGCCGCAGTGGCACGTCGATGGTTGTCTAACAAGGCAATAACTTGTCCTGAGGTGACGCGATCGCCTTCCTCCACCATCAGTTTTGCTATTTTTGAGCCTCCTAGATCTGGAGAGGGGGCAAGCTGGATCATCTGCCCTTGGGGTTCAATTCTGCCTAGAGCGGTCACTGCCTTAATCGGTTGTGGCTTAACTGTTTCAGTTTCTTCTGTAGTCGCGGTTTGCCTAGCACTATAAATAGTTGTTACTCCAACCAGGGCTAACCCAGCTAGACATAAAGCAATAATTAATCTGTTATTGGGCGAAAGTTTCTGTAGTTTATGCATAAATTCATCTAGCAATTATTCCTCATCAAACCAATGTTTCCCAGCTTTTACCGCTTTTTAACTTCTTTTTAACTTCTTTTGAATTTCTTGTAAATTTACTGATTCTAGTTATTTTGCAGATTGGGGATTGACTGGGGACAACAATAAGTTCAGCAAAAACTGACTAAACTCCTTCATACTGAGATCGAATTCTTGATCTCTTTCACTCCGTTCCCAAAAACCCATAAAAGCGAAGTACCCGATCTCAGCTTTGTGCCTAGCTTCAGTTTGCTCAAAACCACAGTCCTGAAGCAATTGATTCAAATACTGAACTCTTTGGGTTTCGACCATGCGGACTCTTTTTTGGACTGCTGGTTCTTGATTTGCCCAAATAAAAATGGCTGCCTCAGGATCAGGTTGATGACATAGCTCTTCTGCCAGGGAAAACAATTTAGCTAACTTCCGTTGAGGAGTCGATTCTTTTTTAGACTCTTTAACGAGCCATTGGGTTTCATTTTCCCAACGCTGCAAAATACCTTCTAATAGTTCTTTACGGTTTTTGAAATGCCAATAGAAACTACCTTTACTTACCCCGAGCTGACTTGCCAACACTTCTATTTTGACCCCTGCAACTCCTTGATTTGCCATTAGCACCCACCCAGCGTTAACCCAATCTACTTTTGTTAAAGCCAATTCTTTCAACCATACGGTAGAGTATGTTTTATTGTAGGCAAAAAAAAATCCCCTGTCAATAATCTTGATATGGATAGGGATTTGGGAGAATTTGGGAATTAAATTGATTTACCTAAATCTGGAAAAACTGACTGTACTGCTGGATGAATAATTTGTCCTTGTTTAATATTTAATCCCTTGGCTAGAGCCTGATTTTTCTCTAAAGCCGACAGACCATGATCTGCTAATTGCATAACATAGGGTAGGGTGCTGTTGTTTAAAGATTGGGTTGCTGTCCAGGGAACTGCCCCAGGCATATTAGGTACTCCAAAATGAATAACGCCTAATTCCTCGTAGGTAGGTTGGGTATGGGAGGTGGTACGGAGAGTTTCGATACATCCTCCCTGATCTACCGCCACGTCAATAATTACTGAACCAGGACGCATTTGAGCTACTAGTTGACGAGAGACTAAGATGGGTGCTTTTTTACCTACCACTAGTACGGCACCAATGAGTAAATCTGCATCTTTAACTGCCTGTTCTATTTGGGCTGTTGTACTGTAGAGCAACTCGACTCGTGAACCAAAGAGACTTTCTAAATAGCCAAGACGTTCGACACTAATATCGATAATTTGAACTTTTGCTCCCATTCCCACAGCAATTTTAGCTGCTTCCGTGCCCACGATGCCGCCGCCGAGAATCACTACTTTTCCAGGGCTTACTCCTGGCAGCCCTCCTAGTAAGACTCCTCTACCCCCCTGCTGTTTTTCTAGATATCTAGCGCCAAACTGGACTGATAAACGTCCTGCAATAATACTCATGGGAGTCAGCAAGGGCAGCATGCCATTATCTAGCTCCACCGTTTCATAGGCGATCGCCGTGGTGCCTGAGTTAATTAAAGCTTTGGTTAAAGAGGGACTTGCCGCTAAATGAAGATAGGTAAATAGCAGTTGCTCTGGTTGCAGATATTGATATTCACTGACTAAAGGCTCTTTGACCTTGACGACCAATTCCTTATTCCAGACTTCGGCAGCATCAGTGATAATTTTGGCTCCCGCCTGTTGATATTCGCGATCGCTAAAGCCCGAACCGATTCCAGCATTGCTCTGGACAAATACTGTATGGTCTCTAGATAATGCTCGAACACTAGTGGGGGTTAAGCCGACACGAAATTCTTGGTCTTTAGTCTCTTGCGGAACACCTATTTCCATCTCGTTTATTCAACTAAGTCAACTAAGTAATTCTCTAATACTGTACTAGTTAAACCAAATCGTCTGTGGTTTTGATTACTATTAACCAAACTATTAACCAATTTAACTAGCTAAATACTAGCTAAATACTGATGCCTATTGCATTCGATCAATGGTGCGATATTGAATTGCTTCCGCTAGATGGTTACTTTGTAAATCGCGATCGCCTGCTAAATCAGCAATCGTGCGAGATACTTTCAGCACCCGATCCATCGCCCGCGCAGATAAACCCAGTTTCCTAATTGCCCCTTCTAGGAGACTACGACTGGAATCATCGAGGACGCAGAACGCTCGTAGGTGATGCGATCGCATTTCTGCATTACAGCTAATTCCTGGTTCCCCCTGAAAGCGGATGAGCGCTAGCTGACGGGCTGCAACAACTCTGTTTCTGACCGCTGCCGAATCTTCCCCTGTGGTTTGTCTAGTCATTTCTACCGGTTTTAGACGGTTTGCTGCTACCTGAAGATCGATTCGATCCATCAACGGGCCAGAGAGCTTCCCCCAGTACATTTCCCTCTGACGAGCAGAACAAGTACAATGTTGGATCGGATCGCCAAAATAGCCACAAGGACAGGGATTAGTACTGGCAACCAAGGTAAATTGAGCAGGAAAAACTACCGATTGACGAGTACGAGAAATCGTCACATGACCATCTTCTAGGGGTTGGCGGAGATATTCCAAGACATTACGCTTAAATTCAGTGAGTTCATCTAAAAAGAGAATTCCTTTGTGAGCTAGAGAAATTTCTCCAGGACGAGGGTAAGTACCCCCTCCCACTAAAGCTGCCCCTGAAGCGGAATGGTGAGGACTCCGAAACGGTCTTTCGGTAACTAATTCCCCACGATCTTTTAACAATCCGGCGACAGAGTGAATCTGAGAAACTTCCAAAGCTTCATCGAAGGAAAGACTCGGCAGAATCCCTGGTAAGCGTTGGGCAAGCATAGTTTTGCCACTCCCTGGCGGGCCAATGAGAATCAAATTATGTCCTCCAGCGGCAGCGATTTCTAGGGCGCGGCGAGCTTGAATTTGTCCTTTAACGTCTTTGAGATCGGGAATATGGTGGAGAGTTCGCTTTTCTTGTAGAGGATTGGTTGCAGTTACGGGCTGATACTTATGAGGCTGGTTGAGAAAGTCTGCCACCTGCTCGATATTTGTAAATCCATAGACCTTAATATCATTGACTACCGCTGCTTCTCGCGCGTTTCCCTGGGGGAGAATCAGTCCTGCAATCCCCATTTTGGCAGCGGCGGCGGCGATGGGTAAAACTCCTGAAACAGCTCTCAAACTACCGTCCAAAGAAACTTCCCCATAAAATAAATAATCCCCTAACAATTGTGGATCTACTTGTTCCGAGGCAGCGAGAATCCCCACACTGATTGGTAGATCAAAACAGGGACCTTCTTTCCGTAGATCCGCGGGGGTTAAATTGATCACAATTTTACGCACAGGGAAAGTAAACTTGGCGTTTTTCAAAGCAGCCTTCACTCTTTCCCTCGACTCTTGAATTGCCACATCAGGCAAGCCTACGACGATGATTTTGGGTAGCCCCCCAGAAACATCAACCTCTACTCCCACCTTGATGGCATCAATCCCGGCGATCGCCGCGCTCCAGACCCTTGCTAACATCGATAAAAACTAGACTACATTTATTCCAGCCTAGGTTGCCATCAGAGGATTGTCTAACCGCAATTTCACTAATCTTTGAAATCATCAGTTAATTGCATCAGTTAAATTAGTTAATTTAGCAAGTAAGTAAAGAGTGAATAATCTACAACCAGGGAAAGGCAGATTGGACAATCAATAAATTTATGCATCCTGATACTTTAGATCTACTTTCGGGAACAATAAAATCGAGTACAATTTGGCATGAATAATTGATATTCGAAATTTGTTACCATGCATCTAACTTATTTCTTAAGTAAACTAAGGATAACATCGATAATCTTTCTATTTTAACCATTTAAATTGCCTTCTTAGCAAAATATTGATTGAAGATTTGATTGAAGAATAGTTTTCAACGACAATCAGAACAATTCAGCACAATATGGATACCAATTATAATCAAACTCAAAAAATGGATTTAGAGCAAGTACACCACATATTAGTCATTGAAGATCCATCTTTTGTTAGAGAGATTCAGCTTGATGCCGCCACTTACTCCATTGGTCGTCATTCTAGTAATGATATTGTTCTTTCCTGTCAGAAAACTTCCCGCAATCATGCCACTATTCTTCGGAGAACTGATGCTAAAACTGGACAATACTCTTACTGGATTCTCGATGGGGATTTACAGGGGAATAGAAGTCGCAACGGTATTTACATCAATGGTAAAAAAAGTCTGGTTCATGAATTGCAATCTGGAGATCTAGTACATTTTAGTGGTGATGCCTCTGTCAGGTATACAACCTCCTCTGAGCCACTGAAAAATACGATCCAAGCCGATGAGCAAAATTTGGCATACAGTGCCAATAGTCCTGCCCTAGGGGTCAACCGAGATATCTTAATTAATAAGGAAACAGTCATCTCTGTAGATGAGAATGATTCACCAAGAATCGAAAGATCCATCGATAATTCTCTACAATTTTCTTTGGCAGAATTAAGTCCGCAACCAATAATTGAGATCGATCTTTATGGCAATATTACTTATATTAATTCTGCGGGAATAATTAGCTTCAAGGATATTCATCATCGCAAATTAAATCATCCTTTGCTAGACAATTTAATTGCTCAATATCATCAGGGACATGAGAATATAATCAGTCGTGAAGTTATAGTAGAGGAAGAAACTTTTCAGCAAATAGCTCAATATTTACCTGAGAAAAGAGTCGTTAGAAATTATCTGACTAATATTACCCAACAGAAAAAACTTGAACAGGAGTTGTATCAGGTTAAAACTTTTTACAATCGCTTAACTGAACAGGTTTCTGAAGGGATTATGCTGGTGGAATTAGCTACTAAGCAAGTTATTGAAGCAAATCTTGCTTGTAGTAAACTCCTGGGATATTCTCATGCTGAATTATTACAGATGAATGTCTATGAATTGGTTGATCAATCGGAGAAATTTGCTTTGGTGATCAAGAGTATTATTGCCGACGACAATAGTTTGGAAGGGGAATATTACTTACGACACCAGAACAGTAACTTGATTCAAACCCAAATCAAAATAAGCATTGTTAGATTTGCTTTAGAAGAAAGTATTTGTTTGATTATTCTTCCTGCGGGGGGACAAGCAAACATTGATGCTGTTGAGCAAGCATCCAGTCAACTATTTAAAAGGGAGTTGTTTAATCAACAGTTATTAACGGCGATCGCCAATGCGAAAAGAAGTCAAAAACTATTGGCGGTTATCTTCTGCAAGCTAGATTTTCTTCCTGATATCAATGTGAGTATCGGGGAAGAAAACTACGAAAAGTTACTATTAGCATTAGAAAAAAGATTAGATACTTGTTTAAGGGCAGGAGATACGGTAATTCGTTGGCAAGAAGATAAATTTGCTCTGCTATTACCACTAGTTAGTGACATTGAAGAAGTAACGAAAATTATTCAACGCATTAATCAATCAACTCATCAGTCTTTTTCCCTCGGTAAAACTAAAGCCTCTATTAGCAGCGTCACAGGGATTGCTGTTTATCCTCAAGATGGCATTGAACCTGAAATTTTAATGGCCAGTGCGAATACTGCTCTCGAACGAGCTAGCAGCAGCAAGAGTGATTACCAGTTTTATGATGATGCCATGAATTCCCAAGCTTTAGTGGCGCTAGAGTTGGAAGGTCTATTGCAGCAAGCTATAGAACAAGAAGAATTTGAACTTTACTATCAACCACAAATCAATGTTGATAGCGGCAAAATGCAAGCAGTAGAAGCGCTACTCAGATGGCAACATCCTGAGCTAGGGTTAGTGGCTCCAGGTAATTTCATGAGAATAGCCGAAAGAACTAAACTTATTGTGCCGATTGGGGAATGGACAATTCGTACTGCCTGTATTCAGAGTAAACAATGGCAGACGGAAGCAATGCCCGCTTCGAGAATTATTGTTAGTCTATCTTTGGTTCAATTTCAACAGTCAGATCTTCCCCAAAGAATTGAGGAAATTCTTTCAGAAACAGATTTTGATCCTAGTTTGTTAGAGTTAGAAATCAGTGCCCCCAGCTTGATGGATAACATCGACCATAGCCGACATCTAATTAGCCAATTAAAATGCCTCGGGGTTAAAATTGCTGTAGATGGCTTTACTACAGGCTTTTCAGTTTTAGAATATCTCAAGCAAATTCCCCTCGACACGCTAAAAATAGACCGAGCCTTAGTTCAACAACTTACCGATAGTCCTCAAGATTTGGCAATTGTTACTGCCCTAATCGAAATAGGCAAAGGCTTTGATCTCAGGATTGTAGCGGAGGGAGTAGAAACCCAAGAACAGGTGGAACTTTTACGGGGTTTAAACTGCCATTATATGCAGGGGTATTGGTTTGGTCGTCCTCTAGGGGCTAACGAGGCAGCAAAGTTATTGCAACTTGATGATTCAGCTGAAGCCATGACTAAACCTCAGTCTGTAACACTTTCGTCAACCACGGAAGAGATGCCGCTAGAAGCCTCAGAACCTAGTCAAGATGAGAGCTAATCATCCAGAAACAGGTTAAATATAAAGAAATATTACAAAGTGTGCCAATATACATAAAAGCTTGATTCATCTGGGAAGTAAGTGATCGACCAGCATCAGCTTTTCCTCTGGAGATGGTCAAATACGTAGACTAGTAGTGTTAAGTCTAAAGTCATCTTCTAGAAATACTAGAGTAGGGTCGCTGGGCTTCATGGAAGAATATCATTTTTACACTTAGCACTACTTGTCTTTTTCTCAAAAACCTTTAACTCAAGTATTTTACGTTGCCATTGCTTAAACTTTTGTTCAGGTTTTTTTTCAGTAGGGCGATCGCCTTGCGCCGAGATTCCATTACTGCTCCCATTTCCTGTCTCAAACTAGTACTTTGTTCTAAGGCAATGTGTAGACTGTTGATTGGTATTACTAGTAATTCTAAATCCGACAGGGCGGTTACCGTTACAGGACTAATTCCCTTCCCTGAAAGCGCAGATTCTCCAAAAAAATCACCTGGAGCTAATTGAGCGATCGTCAGATCTCGGGCTGAATTTTCCTGGCTTAAGGTTACTTCGGCTTTCCCTGTGACGATCGCATAAAACTCGTCGGTATGCATACCCTGAGAAATCGCCTCTTCTCCCTCGCCAAAAAAGCGATTACTAGCGGATTTAGTTAATTCAGTCAGAATTTTTTCATTGACATGGGCAAAACTGGGTAAATTGCGCATTTGCTGTAAATAACCTTCGAGAATCGCTGCGGCATTAATCCTCGGAGAGGGATGATTATAGACAGTAGAAATGGGAAAAGGCATATTTAGCTGATGACGCTCGGCAGCATACCAAACACGAGTCATAAATTCATCCCGAACCTTGGGTACTTTGTCATAGTCCGCTAAGAATAGCCTCACCTTATAACCAATGGAAAAATCATTATAGGCAACCGTTTGAATGATTGGCTCCGGTTTATCTAAAACTCCCTTGGTAGATAGGGCAGTTTCCTTCATCACCCGCTTAACTTTATTGGGAGGATCATCATAGGAAAAACCCACTTCGATCACTTCAACATGAAGCTTTTGGGGACGACGATAGTTACGAATGGTAGCACCAGCTAAAACCCCGTTAGGAATTACTAACATTTCTAATTCTCGCGTCAGGATATGAACTGAACGCCAATTGATTTCAATTACCTTACCCTTGATACTATCCACTTCAATCCAGTCCCCTTCGGTAAAAGGACGCTCAAACAAGAGGGCAATACCTGAAAATAAGTTACCTAGAGTATCTTGCAGGGCTAAACCAATGACAATCGAACCAACTCCCAAGGCGGCAATAATTCCCCCCAGATCCGCACCCCAAACAAATGACAGTACCAGCGCCAGACCGCAGAGAATCAGAAAAACACGACTGAGGTCACGAAATAATCTGGGGACATTAGCCTGCCAACTACCAGTCTTGGCTTGATTAAATAGCAGTCCGTTAACCACCGTCAAGGAACCATGAATGGTAAACAACCACAATCCAGTCTGGACAATCCGCATGGGGGTGGTATCTGGGGATAGTCCTAAGATCTGGTTTAAGAGAATAAATACCGCTAAACTAGGGAAGATTAAATTGCGCACAATTCGCAGAGTTGCTACCAGTAATTTATCCTTTGGTTTTGCTCGATAGATGATCTCCCCTAAGATCAAAGTGAGCAGGGGAAAACCCAAAATCAAGATTGCTCCCCAAATAAACCAATCCTGCTGCCAAAAAAAAGTTTGCATATCTTCAGAAACTAGTAATTAGTAATACCACAAGGGTGCAACCTCAATAGGGTTTGGTAGACCAGATTGCCATTTTTCCTTTACCCGCCATTGACAAATCTGCTGCTGGTTCAAAATCTTCAATAAATTCCGCAATGCGATTGTGGACGTTTTGGGTAACTTGAATCGTGTTCCACTCCCCTTGCGATCGCAAACGATTGGCGACATTCACCGTATCTCCCCAAAGGTCGTAAATGAATTTACCCTGTCCCACAACCCCCGCCACAACTGAACCAGAATTGACCCCAATCCGTACCTTAAGATCCCTTTTCTGGTCTTGATTGAAGCGACGCACAATGCGCAACAGATCCTGAGCAAAGTCGATAACTCTTTTAGCATGGTCTAAACGGGGAACAGACAAACCACTCACCGCCATATAGCTACTGCCGATGGTTTTCACTTTCTCTACCCCATGTTTTTCCGCAGCATCATCAAAAGCTGACACTAGACTATTAAGCAACGCGACCGTTTCGCTAGCAGGTAAGGTTGCCGATAGTTCCGTAAAGCCCCCTAAATCAGCAAATAAGACGGTAACGTTAGAAAAGTTATCACCAATATTTTCTTCTCCCTGTTGAACTCTTTTGGCGACAGGTTCAGGCAAGATACTGAGTAAGAGTTCTTCGTTTTCTTGCTGCTTTTGCTGTAATAGCTTCTTCTGTTGGTCTAGATTATCTACCATCTCGTTGAAAGAGGTGGCTAATTCTCGAAACTCATCTTTATTGTTAACCTTGACTTTGACCTCTGTACTGCCCTTACCCACTTGGCGGAAACCATCAATCAAGGAGCGAATGGGTTTGACAAAATAGTAGGACAACACAGAAGAAATTAAGGTTACCAACAGGACAATGATGGTGGTGGCTAAAAGCACTTTCTTTTGAAAATCCTTGATGGGTTCCAATGCTTCCGCTGTATCGATTTTGGCATTAATCACCCAATCTAAATCATCCAATTCTAAGGGTCGATAGGCATTGAGGGTGTTTACTCCTCGATAGTCTTCTCCCTCAATAAATCCCGTCTGATTATCTAAAGCCTGCTGGATCGCTTCGGTGCGAACTTCCTGATGGAGAATTGAATTATTGAAGATTTTGATCTGGTCAATTTGCTTGGCTGGTAAACCTTGGGCGGCGATCGCTTTAAAATAATCTTGAGGCTGTTCAATTAAGAACCGCGAAATACTGCGCATCCCAAAATCGGCACCGACTAAATTTATCTCTCCTGATTTACCTAAACCATCCGCCTCCCAATTGCGATCGCCCGTCATAATGTTGTCGATTTCATCGGTGGATAGTTGAAATGCCATCACTCCCACTAAGGTTGATTGATCAAAAATCGGACTGGCGACAAAAGCGGCTGGTTCACCATCAGAAGCACGATAGGGTTCAAAATCTGAGATCGCTACAAAATCTGGATCGTTTACCTTGACCGCTTTGCGAAAAACTTGAGCTAGGGTACTTGAAGCATAAGGACCATCAAAGAGATTCGTGGCAAAATCAGGCTCCTTTTTTACCGAATAAACAAT
>JBJOPG010000003.1:0-50242 GCA_046050865.1 Cyanobacteriota bacterium | reverse complement strand
GTTGTCCCATTTAGAACTCGAACTCTTGCCCTCCGCTTCACCAATTCTCTGTATTAATCTGGATAGTCCTGAAGCAGCTTTAAATCTTGCTCAAAAACTCCTGTCGGCAGGTATCTTCGCCCCCGCTATTCGCCCCCCCACTGTGCCTACTAGTCGTCTACGTTTATCGGTGATGGCTACCCACGAACAGCAACATGTAGATAAGTTGGTGGTAAGTCTTTCGGGATATTGACAGAGGACTTTTTTGAAAACTTATAGCTTATAGCTCATAGCTGATTTATTTACATTCCTCGGCAATCTGAGTATAGCTGTATAAACCACCAAACCATTCATCTGCTAAAGCGATCGCTTCTGGGCTATTAATCACGGAGTTAATAAACTCTTGCCATTGGGGATCGTTGCTATGAATAATCATGCCATAGCGATCGCAAGTCAAAGGAACCTCCGGTATGAGGGGATATTCTGACAAGAATAATCCTTGTTGTTGCGCTTCTGCTCGTAAGAGAATGCCATCACTAATCATTGCGTCTATCTTGCCCTGAGAAACTGCCTGAACGCCGCGAGTACGCGCAGCCACCCCACGATATTGTTTGAGGATTGCGGTGGGATAGCGTTGGGCAATGTATTTGGCGGTAGTAGTATTGGCAATTACCCCCAAGGTGGCTCCATTTAAGTCATTGTCTAGGTCAAGGGGATTGTCCTGCTTGATTAAAAATTGTGTTCCTGTGAGAAAAAAGCCAGCGGAAAAATCTGTATTCTCTGGGGGTTCGGCGCGAATGGTGTTAGGGCCACATTCAAGGTCTACTAGGTTCTCTGCCACTAGGGTGAAACGGTTAGAGGCGGTGGATTTTAGTAATTTTACACTGAGGCTATCCCGTTCCAACTCATCAACCAACTGAGACTCTAATAAATCAAAAAAGTCCAAGCAGTATCCTTGCAAGTTTTTACTAGCATCTAGATAGCCAAAAGGGGGAGCATCTTCGCGGATGGCAACGTTCAACACCCCTGTGCGTTGGATTTTTGCTAGACGCTCCTCACCCTTCACTGGAGACACCAAGCCCAGAAAGCATACACTACTCGCTAATACCCAGATCAAGTTACGATTCATCTGACTTTTGAATTAAGGATAAAAACCCAGTTTAGGTAAACCCAAAGATTCTGACCAACCCATCATCAGATTTAAGCATTGAACTGCTTGACCTGCTTGACCTTTGATTAAATTATCGATCGCCGATAAGACAATGACTCTTCCCGTGCGAGGATCTACCTGAATGCCAATATATGCCAAGTTCGTCCCACATGCCCACTTGGTCTGGGGATAAATACCGCTGGATAAAATTTTCACAAAGGGGGAAGAACGATAAAAGGCGTTGTAGATGGTAATTAAATCTTCCCTGATTAGGCCAGGATCTCGTAGAGTGGCGTAAACCGTGGATAAAATGCCCCGAACCATGGGAATTAGATGGGGTGTAAACTGCACAGTCACTTCTTCACGAGCTAGCAGACTGCAAATTTGCTCAATTTCAGGAGTATGACGATGATTAGCAACGCCGTAAGCCCCCAGGGAGTTATCAGCTTCTGAGAGGAGCATATTAATCTTGCCCTGACGACCACCTCCAGAAGTACCTGATTTAGCATCGATGATGGCGGTGGTGGGATCAACTAAACCTTGTTTGAGCAGGGGAGAAAGTGCTAGCAAGCTAGCAGTGGGATAACACCCAGGACAACCAACCAGTTGAGCCTGTTTGATCTGTTCCCGAAACAGTTCCGGTAAGCCATAGACCGCAGATTTTGCCGTATCATAATCTGTCCGTTCCTTTTGGTACCAATCGGTATAGGTGCCTAAATCACTAAAACGATAGTCTGCCGAAAGGTCGAGGACTTTACAACCCTTGGCAATTAAAGCGGGAGCTAGATCACAGGCTAGACCATTGGGTAAGCCAAGAAACACCGCCTCGCACCGATTGGCGATCGCATCCAGGTCAATTTTTTCAATAGTCAGATCGACACAATGATCTAAATGAGGATAAATGGAACTATAGGGCTTACCCGCGCTACTCTCTCCACCTAAATAGGCAATGTATACTTGGGGATGTTCCAATAAAAGTCTAACTAACTGAACTCCCCCATACCCAGAAGCGCCGATAATGCCAATCGGCTTTTTAGATGTATCACTCATATTACTTATTTGTGTCCCTGACTAATCCTAATCTATGACTTGATGCCTTCTCTGAAGATCTATAGTTTAAGCACAATTGGCGGCTGTTCAACAATAATTTTTCAGGCAGCGTATATTAAATCAGGAAGTTATGGGGGATTTGAGATTTTTGCGGATGAAATGGCAATTGAAGCGGCAATTGGAGCGGCAATTGAAACGGCAAGTAAAGTGGCAACTGATTGGGTGGTTAATGGTGGGGTTGGTCTGTATTTTTACCCTTTATGTAACCAGTAACTTAACTAGCAATTTAACTAGCAATTTAACTAGAGATTCGACTAGTAACTTAGACTCTGGAACGATGGCGATCCCTGCTCCTGAATTAGCGTTAGTTCCAGATCTCCCCCCCCGTAAAGATCTACGTCTAGTGGTAATTAGCGACCTCAATAGTCAGTATGGCTCAACGGAATACGAGCCAGAAGTCTCCCAAGCGATCGCCTTAATACCTCAATGGCAACCAGACCTAGTACTCTGTGGGGGAGATATGATCGCAGGCCAAAAAGCCACTTTAACCCAGTCACAGATTGAATCAATGTGGGCAGCTTTTGATGAGCAAGTAGCCGCACCCCTGCGACAGGAGCAGATCCCCTTTGGCTTTACCATCGGTAATCATGATGGTTCGGGGGCGATTCAAGACCAAACCATGATTTTTCAGCAGGAAAGGGATCTGGCTCAAACTTATTGGCAGCAACACCCTAGCTATTTAAACTTTGTAGACCGTGCTAACTTCCCCTTCTACTATAGCTTTCAGCAGAATAATGTTTTTTTCCTGGTGTGGGATGCTTCTACCGCCCACATCTCCCCTCAACAGCTAGCATGGATTGAACAGACCTTGCAAACTCCCGCCGCCCAACAAGCAAGCGCCAGAGTAGTTTTGGGACATTTACCCCTCTACCCCGTGGCACAGACCAAGAATCAGCCTGGAGAGTATTTAGCGGCAGGGAAGAAATTGCGATCGCTGTTAGCGAAAAATCGGGTATTTATGTATATTAGCGGGCATCACCATGTGTACTATCCTGGTCACATTAATAGTCTGGAGTTACTCCATGCGGGGGCATTGGGGCAGGGAGCGAGACAGTTGATTAATAGCAAATTACCGCCCCGTCAAACCATCACCGTGCTGGATTTAGATCTACCTGAAATGTCACTTACCTATAGCACTTACGATGCCACTACTTGGCAGCAAATTACTCTGGAGGAATTACCCACTTCGATTCCTCAAAAGGATGGCACCATCTGGAGACACGATGTTGATTAAAGCTATAAGCTATAAGCTATAAGCCACCTGGACTGAATAACTATTCTGAACCCGAACTCAGTTAGACTAGTGGGGAGGTTGCAATAGCTCATTATCAGCGCCATAAATAAATTAATTGAGAAGTAAGCAGAGTATCAAATATGCCATTAAATTCAAATTTATTAACTCAGCATGACAGATTTAGAAATCAATCAGGCGATAAAAATTATTGCTCAAGTCTTAGATCCAGAGAAATTAAACGGGGTGCAAGAACTAGTACTGCGGGAATGTTGGCGAGGCAAAACCTACCAAGAGATTGCTGAAATTTCTGGTTACGACTCCGATTATGTCCGAGTTGTTGGTTCAAGGCTATGGAAGAATCTGACGGTAGCTTTTGAAGAAAAGGTTACTAAAAACAATTTCCAGTCCATCATTAAAACCCAGGTTCGCAAAGGCAAACTCCCCCTCTCCATGATCGAGTTTCCTGATGGGCAAGTGCCTTTAAACTCTAATTTCTATATTGAACGTCCTCCCTTGGAAACTCAAGCCTTTGAGGAAATTCTTAATCCTGGGGCATTGGTAGTCATCAAATCCCCCCACAACATGGGAAAAACTTCTTTAATGACCCGTGTTTTAGCCAAGGCGCGATCGCAAAAGTATCATACGGTAATTTTAAATTTGCAGTTGGCAGAAGCTTCCGTCCTCTCTAATCTAGAGAAGTTTTTGCGCTGGATGATGGCGAACATTACCCTCCAGTTGGAAATGAGTTCGGAAATTGATCGCTATTGGGATCAGGATTTAGGAACAAAGATTAGCTGTACTAATTATTTTCAGCAACATATTTTGGGTCAGTTAACTGAACCATTGGTTTTAGCTTTAGATGAAGTTAACCATCTGTTTGCATATCCCGAAATTGCCCAAGAGTTTTTGCCGTTGCTGCGTTTTTGGCATGAAGAAGCCAATAATGTGGATATTTGGCAACGCTTACGGATTATTGTGGTGCATTCAACGGATGTTTATATTCCTCTGGAGATTAATCAATCACCATTTAATCTTGGATTGCCTATCATCTTGCCCGAATTTAATTTTGAACAGGTCAAAGAATTAGCTAATCGTCATCAATTTAAACTAGAGATCCCTGATTTAGACCACAGCTTGAGTTTACTGATGGAAATGGTAGGAGGCTTTCCCTATTTAATTCGTCAGGCATTTTATGCTCTATCAACTCAGGACATTACCATGGATCAGTTGTTAGCAGCAGCTCCCACCCCATCAGGAATTTATCGTACTCATTTACAGCAACATTTCAGTACTTTTAGTAAATATCCAGAATTAATGAATGGGTATAGCCAAATCGTTGGAACGCAATCTCCTGTAAAAGTACCCACTCTAATTTCTTATAAACTGAGCAGCATCGGTCTAGTTAAGTTATTGGGGAATCAAGTAATTCCTAGTTGTCAACTATATCGTCTCTATTTTCAGCATTATCTCGCTGTTTAACAAAGACGTAATTATTAGGGCGATCGCTTTACCATCATGAGAATTATCCAAGCGATCGCCGTTTGATACTTTAACTAAGTTTTTCAGTAAGTTTTTTCAGAGTTTAGGCTTCACGGCTGGGTTTTTTCTTGGGCAAAATAGGACGAGCGGTGGCGCTTGCTCTGGGAGGGCGAGCCGACTTAAGCTGAATTTTTTTCGGATCTTTCTTAAATTGAGGTTTGCGTTTTTGAGCAAAGCCAAGGTCGGTGCCCTCTTCAATAATCAAATCTTCTCCCGACAAACGCACCTTCAGATCCCAAAAACGACGCAGGGGTTTATCTCCCAAAACTCCTTTGAGCTTGAGCTTGAAGAACTTGGGTTTGTCACCTTCCTTGCGGGGAAACTGCTTAACCTTGACGATAATGACTTCTTCTTCCGTCGAGTAAAAAATTACCTCGCCGCGAATCGAAAAATAACCATGTTCGGCTTCTTTACCCGATATCTCTGGTTCATCCGAGTCTTGGTTGAGGGTTTCTGGCTCCCAGACCCCAACGATTTGAGCATGAAGACGATCTTCCTGCATCTTAGTCCGGGGATACACTACCCATAGATGCTCTTGTTCTAGGTCAAGATGATTTTTGAGCAGGCTGATAATACGACCTAGCAGTACGGCTTCGATTTCTGCCCCATCAGTAGTTAACAAAGTTCCCTGAGTCATCTGATCATCACTCTGCTGATATTTAGCTTTGATTAGACCAATGGCACGATATTGCCGTGGATGAGATGGAGGAGGAATTGGCTGCTTCCTATCAGGGTTTGGCTGGGGTTGATTATTGGGGGGGACGGAATCCTGAGGGTAGTTATTCATGGTAGATTCAGCCAATGGATTGACAGCAGTAGAAAGTTGATTGGGTTGTTCAGAATTATCTTGAGCCGAATTCATAGAGAGATTTGATAGCGCAATGCGAGAGCGCAAAAACGTTACTAAGGAATACAGTACCCTGGGAGATATCCAGCAAACACCGTGATAATATCTCAGTTAATGGGTTATTGCATCACACCGTTGGTAATTGCATCCAAAAAATGTCAAATAAATGACAGATAAATTAAATTGTCCAAGAAATCATACTTTATATTCTCATGAAATTTAAAACAACCTGTAGTTTTGTCCGTCTTAATTGAGTTGGCTTCCCCCTTGAGAATAAACGATAGACGGGTCGTTCTGATGACCTTCATCAACAAATCAAGTATAATCTGCTGATCGTAATTTGGTGATAAGAACATGAAGAAAAAGCACAGTAGTTGGATTTATCTAGTTTTAGGCATGATGTTATTTTCCCTCATCACTGTTTCTGCTCTTCCTTTAGTGGGTAGTGTGGTAGAAGGACAACAATTTACCACTAATCCTAACGAAAAAGTAATCACCTTTGACCAACAACAATTGACGATCATGGAAGCGGAAGCTGCTGGTTATCAAAAAGTTCTCGATCGCGAACCAGATAACGATACTGCTTTAAATGGTCTAATAAAAATTAGACTACAACAGAAAGATCTTGAGCAGGCTATTCCTCCTTTGACCAAATTAGCGCAACTTCATCCTGAACAGACTAAATATAGTACTCTCCTCGCTCAAGCCAAACAGCAAACTGCTGATTACGAAGGGGCAGCCGCGGTATACAACCAGGTGCTAAGAGATCATCCAGGGGATATTTATGCCCTTGGGGGTATTACTAATTTATATTTAACTCAAGAATTACCTGAAAGGGCGATCGCCCTCCTCAAAAGAACTATTAAATTAGCTGCTCAGACTGATAACCCCAAGTACAATGCCATCAATCGCAAAGCTGTAGAGCTTTTACTGGGGGAACTATACACCAATCAAGAACGATATGGAGAGGCGATCGCTCTCTATGATCAATTAGCCCAGGCAGACCAAGCTGATTTTCGTCCTATTTTGGCAAAAGCTTTGGTTTTAGAAAAAAAAGGTGACTTGGTTGCTGCTCAACCAGTACTCCAAAAAGCCTATGTAGCTGCACCAGCAGACTATAAAGACCAAATTGGCGGTGTGATGGAACGAGTAGTTCAGG
Source organism: Cyanobacteriota bacterium (assembly GCA_046050865.1). Classification (GTDB taxonomy): domain Bacteria; phylum Cyanobacteriota; class Cyanobacteriia; order Cyanobacteriales; family Xenococcaceae; genus Waterburya. The sequence continues at coordinate 43,224 of JBJOPG010000003.1, read as the reverse complement.
GCATCAAAGTACCCGAGACGAATCTTCAAAAATAATCGTCAGTTTTTGTGACTTTTGAATGTCTGGTTTCTGACCTAATATAGTTAAGGACTGTATTATCATTTATCAAGATCAGTTTGTGGAAGGGAAACGAGAGTCATTTGCTAACTGGGCATCCTATAGTTTATTTAAATGGACCATAATTAGCCCTGTTCTACATGTTTATTTTCGGGTAAACATTCATGGAGTGGAAAACGTCCCAACTTCGGGCGGGATAATTGCGGTGAGTAATCATGCTAGCTACTTCGATCCGCCAATCATCTCTAATTGTGTGGGTCGTCCTGTGGCTTTTATGGCGAAAGAAGAGTTGTTTAAAATTCCCGTATTTAACCAGGGCATTAGGCTCTATGGGGCGTATCCTGTCAAGCGCAGTACAGGCGATCGCGCGGCCCTCCGTGCCGCTGCCAAGGCGATCAAAGCAGGTTGGATCGCGGCCGTTTTTCTTCAGGGGACTCGTGACCCCAGCGCCAAAATTAGCGACCCTAAACTCGGTGCAGCCTGGATTGCTGCTCAGGCTCAAGTGCCTTTGTTACCCATTAGCCTTTGGGGAACGAACAAGATTTTGACTAAAGGATCATTCCTCCCCAAACCAGTGCCAATTACAGTGCGGATTGGTGAGATGATTTCGCCCCCTGCTTCTACGAAGAAAGCTGATTTACGGGCTGTTACGGAAAACTGTGCGGAGGTGATAAATGCCCTCCATGATTTGGGAAGATGAGAAACTAGCAACTAAAAACTAAAAACTTTTAAATAAATGACTCATTCCCAAGATATCACCACTCTTGCTCGTTGGATGGCATCAGACTTTAGTAATCAGGCTCAAGCCTATGCTAACCCACCTTTTTTTGCTCATATCCGCGTTTGTATGCGTCCTTTGCCCCAGGATTTGCTCGATGGCACTAGTTTATTTCTCGAACAGGCTTATGATTTTATGCTCAATCAACCCTATCGCCTGCGGGTCATTCGCTTAAGTTTAGTAGGCGATCGCTTAGAGCTAGAAAATTTCAAGGTCAAGGATCAAGAACAGTTTTATGGAGCATCTCGTGACCCAGAATTATTAAGCACCCTCACCGCCGATGTCATTGAGAAGATGGACGGATGTGACATGACTGTGACCTGGACGGGGAATTGTTTTCAAGGGCAAATTAAGCCAGGAAAAGCTTGTCTGGTGGAGCGCAAAGGCAAAATAACCTATCTCGATAACAGTTTTGAAATCACAGACAAACAGCTAACTAGCTATGATCGCGGACGAGATCCAGAAACAGACGAACTGGTTTGGGGTTCCATTGCTGGGCCATTTGAGTTTTTTCCCGTTCAAAGTTTTGCCGACGAGGTGTTATCCAGTAATGTTTAGAGCCTACAGCTTTTTGGTAAACTATGTTTACACTACCAGCAATCAAACAAACACCTTGCCTGAACTCCCAGAAGTAGAGACAGTCCGACGCGGATTAAACAATTTGACCCTTCAGCAACAGATTCAGGGAGGAGAAGTTTTACTACCTCGAACTTTAGCTTATCCCCCAGAAATCGAACCGTTTTACCAAGGAATTACGGGAGTGGCGATCGCCCAATGGCAGAGAAGAGGCAAATATTTACTAGCTCAATTAGAAGAACCAGAAGGTAATCGCCCCGCAGGATGGCTAGGAGTACATCTACGGATGACAGGACAATTATTATGGCTATCCCAGGATTCTCCCCTGCAAAAACATACTCGTATTCGTTTGTTTTTCCCCCACCATCAAGAGCTACGCTTTGTCGATACCCGCACCTTTGGCAAAGTTTGGTATTGTCCCCCAGGTATAGAAGTTGAATCTGTAATTACAGGCTTACAAAAATTAGGCCCCGAACCTTTTGGGGATGATTTTTCAGTTAAGTATTTCACTCAAAAGCTCAATAATCGCCGTCGCCAGATCAAAACTCTGCTGCTGGATCAGGCGATCGTGGCAGGAATTGGTAATATCTATGCTGATGAAGCTCTGTTTCAAAGCGGTATCCTACCCCAGACCGTAGCTGCCGACTTAAAACCCAAACAAATCAAAAAACTCCATCGAGCCATTATTGATGTCCTGCAAACTTCCATCGACAAAGGAGGGACAACTTTTAGTGATTTTCTCGATCTGCTAGGAGTTAGCGGTAATTATGGTGATGCTGCTCTAGTGTATGGTAGAAAAGATCAGCCCTGTAAAGTTTGTGGCGCGCCCATTGAGAAAATCAAACTAGCAGGACGCTCTGCCCATTTTTGCCCCCATTGCCAGAGTTAACGTGAGTGCGATGAGTTGCAACATGGAATGATTTAGATGGGGAAACCCTAAAGGGCACCGCTTCGCATAAGGGAAAAGGGAAAAGGGAAAGGGGAAAGGGGAAAAGAAACACTTGTCGTTTTAACTAACACCAATTTCTTCCTTGGTTTTTGTTGTCAGATCACATCTTAATAGTAATCCCTTTAAAGGCATCACTTTTTAGTTACAAATAAAATACAGGTAATCACTATTTAATTTTATAATCGAAGATTAATTATGTTTACCTCTAAAATTAAGGTCAAACCATCTTGGAGCATTGGTTTATTAACAGCTATAGCGATCGCTGGCGGACAATCATCAGTGAAAGCAGAACCAGATAATATGCTGGGAGACATGGGTTCGGAACAGTTCCTGCAAACAACTGCCAAAATGATGAATAGTAGCTTGCCACTGATGGTTGACGAAAATGTTCGGTGGGATTCTTCCTCTGCTGGGCCAGGAAAAACCCTCAGTTACAATTACACTCTAATCAATACTTCGGCAAAAGATGTTTACCGCTCAATGTTTGTTAGCAATATTCGTAAAACCATCACTCATGATATTTGCGAAGTTCCTGTCAGCCAAATTTTTTCCGACAATGATGTCACCCTCAACTTTAATTATTATGATCGGTCTCATAATTTGATTACCAAAGTCGAAGTTGATCCTAAAGATTGTCGATAAAGGAGCTTATAGCTTATAGCTTTCTAATAATGATTAAGCTAAACAAATACTCGATGCTGTAATGACGGCATCTGTTGACGTACCTGCTGTAAACGTTGGGGATTGATCTCGGCTACCGCTACTCCTGGCGCATTCCCCGCATCAGCCAGAATCACCCCCCAAGGATCGATAATCATGGCGTGTCCATGGGTATAGCGACGTTCATAGTGGTTCCCTGTTTGAGCAGGGGCGATTACATAGCAGGTGTTTTCGATCGCCCTAGCTTGTAACAATATTTGCCAATGATCTTTACCCGTAAAGGCAGTAAATGCCGCAGGAATAAATAAAACATCTGCTCCTTGACGAGAAAGATAACGATAAAACTCTGGGAAGCGCACATCGTAACAAATAGACAAGCCTAATTTACCTAGATGTTCTGATTCATAAATGGTGGGAATCACTGTTCCCGCCATTACGGTACTAGATTCTTGATAGGTGTTACCATCGGGGACATTGACATCAAAAAGGTGAACTTTCTGGTAGAGTGCCACTTGTTGACCATCAGGGTTAACTAAAGAGGCTGTATTATAGGCTTTCTCTGGATTGTCATCTACGGGGACAGGAAAACCCCCTCCTAAAATGGTAATTTGAAATCTCTGCGCCATTTTCTTGAGAAACTGCTCCGTTTTGTCGGCAATTTCCCTTGCCTGGGAAACTTTGTCCATTTCCTTCCCCAAGAAAGCAAAATTCTCTGGCAAACTGACCAATTCTGCTCCCCGACGTACGGCTAATTCGATTAATTCTTCTGCTTCGACGAGGTTTTTTGCTAGGTCTGGTTTGCTGGTCATTTGCACAGCGGCGGCGAGATATGACTTCATGGAGAGACTTAATTGTTTTGGTTTAGCTTTTCTAGAATATAGCGAAGAGATCAGTTTGAGAAACAGTATTTACAAAGAGAATCCAACTGGCAACAAATCTTTAATAGTTGAAGTTTGCCACCCCTGACTGCCGCGAAAAATAACCTGAATATTTTCCCCAAATTCCCAGATTACTTGACGACAAGCACCACAAGGAGAACAGGAAACATTTTGGCTATTGACTACAGCGATCGCTTTTATGGTTATTGTATCCTTCTGACTACCGATTATGGCATTGGCGATCGCATTTCTTTCGGCACAGATGCTCAAGCCATAGGAAGCATTTTCGATATTACAACCAGGGAAGATTTCTCCTGTGGAAGTCAGTACTGCTGCACCCACCTTAAACTGAGAATAGGGTGCATAGGCGCGTTCCATCCCTTGAGTCGCTACTTCAATTAACTGGTTTTGTTTCGAGGTAGTTAATTTTATTTGGGTCATACAGTCCTAGAATTTGGCGACAGAAGAGACACTTGGCTTAATCTCAGGTCTACCTGTGGCGACCGATTGGGCTAAATCATAGAGCATAGTTTCGGTGGTTGCCCAGTTTACACAAGCATCGGTGATACTCTGACCATAGACGATCGGTTTACCATTTGAAGGAATAGATTGATTTCCTTCAACTAAATGGCTTTCAATCATTACCCCCATAATATTTGCTGAACCCGCCGCAATTTGTTGATTAATGCTGTCTAAGACTGCAACTTGCTTAAGATAATCTTTGCGACTATTACCGTGGCTACAATCAATCATGATGGCAGCATTAACTGCTTCCTTTTCTAAGGCAGCAACCGCCGCTGCAATATCCGGCGCTTCATAGTTTGGTTTGGCGGCACCACCCCGCAAGACTAAATGTCCATCAGGATTCCCTGTGGTTCTGACGATACTGGCTAAACCATCTTGATTGATACCTAAAAAATGGTGGGGAATTTTAGCGGTGCTAATGGCGTTAATTGCTGCTTTAAAACTCCCATCGGTGCCGTTTTTGTAGCCCACTGGCATGGATAATCCCGAAGCCATTTCGCGGTGAATTTGACTTTCCGTCGTCCGCGCCCCAATGGCTGTCCAACAAATCAAATCAGCAATATATTGGGGGGTAATAGGGTCGAGTAATTCTGTGGCGGCGGGCAAACCCATACTAGCAAGGTCAAGCAGTAGCTTGCGGGCAATTCTCAAACCGTTATTAATATCGTAGCTGTCATCTAGGTGAGGATCATTGATTAAACCTTTCCAACCCACCGTAGTCCGAGGTTTTTCAAAATAAACTCGCATCACAATTTCCAATTGATCTTGGAATTGCGATCGCACCTTCGCCAGTTTTTCTCCGTACTCATGGGCTGCCGCCACATCGTGAATTGAACAGGGCCCCACAACTACCAGCACTCTTTTGTCTTCACCTTCGAGGATGCGGCGAATGCGATCGCGTGTTTGGCTGACTATTTGAGCAACCTTGGGGGCGATCGGTAACTCACTTTTGATAAATGCTGGGCTTAATAAAGGTCTAGTTTCAATAACGTGGAGGTCGCTGGTAATATCCATCATTGGCAATAAATGTTGTTCAAGATCCTTAAAATTGTGACAAGAGAATAGACAGGCAAGACTATATAATTATCGCCGATTATCTAATATTCTGTTGCCCTTTAGCACTAACATGGACTTCTGGTATAGTCTACATTCTTTAACTTAAGCAACCCGCAACAGATTGTATTTTGTAACTTAAATTAAACCATGCTACAAAATCTCTAACTGCGGTTATCCTGTTAAAGATCTCACGGAATTCCCTATAATTGTTGGCAAATTTTTATGAATACCCATATTGTTACTGGTGTTGCAGGATTTATCGGTTCTCATCTAGCCGAAACTCTCTTAGAACAAGGAGCAGAAGTTATTGGTGTAGATCACTTTAACGATTATTATGATCCTCAACTCAAACATGACAATGTGGTTAATCTCCAGCAGTATTCTAGCTTCAAATTGATTAAGGCTGATATTCGGGAATTAAACTGGCAAGAGTTGCTGTCGGGGGTGGAGGTGGTCTATCATCAGGCAGCCCAAGCAGGGGTGAGAGCCAGTTGGGGTGAGGGATTTAAGAACTATACCGAGAGAAATATCAATGCCACTCAAGTAATTTTAGAAGCAGCAAAACAGGTTAAATCCTTGAGCCGCATTGTCTATGCTTCCAGTTCATCGATTTATGGCAATGCAGTGACGATGCCCACCCCAGAAACTTTATGTCCCCAACCTGTCTCCCCCTACGGTATTACCAAACTGGCAGGAGAAAGTTTATGTTGGCTATATCAGCACAATTTTGATGTTCCTGTGACTGCTCTACGATATTTCACTGTCTATGGCCCCCGCCAACGACCAGACATGGCATTTTACAAGTTTTTTAAAGCAGCAAGCGATCGCCAGTCGATCAACATTTTCGGTGACGGACAACAGACGAGAGACTATACCTTCGTGAGGGATATTGTGGCGGCCAACCTAGCAGCAGGAAAAGTTCCTGAAGCGATCGGTGAAGTGTTTAATATTGGTGGGGGCAGTCGCGTAACTCTGATGGAGCTATTAGACATGATGGAACAAGTGATGGACTTACCGATTGGCAGAAATCATTTGGAGAATGCCGTGGGGGATGCCCGTCATACTAGCGCTGATATTACTAAAGCCCAAAAGATCTTGGGTTATAAGCCCCAGGTTTCTCTTTTGGAGGGATTAGCTCAAGAATGGCAATGGATTAAGTCATTGTCTGTCTGAAGCTTGACAAAATTTGATAGTCAAGATACATTCCAGCAAAAAAACTACAATACTTACAAGACGAATTGGAAAATGAGCATATGAATCCCGATCAAGTAAATTGTGCGGTTGACTGTTCTGCGGGCTGTGTCTTAGGCGATCGCTGTCCCCACAAAGAATATCAAAATGAGGCTTCCAGCTTTATTAACAATACCTCCCTAGACAAGATGCTAGAAATGGCGGAAATCGCCAGAATGAAAAAAGCATCTGCACCCCCCAAGTGGGTAATCCCCGACGAAATTTAATCCGTAGGGGCGAACCGCCGTTCGCCCTTACTTTGCCCCTACAATCTAATCATTTACATTTCAGGTTGTTTTTTATGCCATTCCGTTGCCTGTTCATAGGCATGGGCGGTATGAAACAAGACATCTTCCCGCAGCACGTTACTAATAAGCTGCAAACCGATAGGTAAACCTTGGCTATCAAAACCGCAGGGAATACTAATGCCAGGTAAACCCGCTAAGTTAACGGGAATCGTCATTAAATCTGAGAGATACATGGCAAGAGGATCGTCGGTTTTCTCTCCTGCTCTAAACGCTGTGGAAGGAGCCGTCGGACAGACCAAAACATCTACCTCTGCAAATGCCTGATCAAAATCTTGCTTGATCAGAGTCCTTACCTTTTGCGCTTTGAGGTAATAGGCATCGTAATATCCTGCCGAGAGGGCATAAGTCCCCAACATAATGCGCCGCTTAACCTCGGCGCCAAAACCCGCAGCCCGAGTATTAGTGTACATCTCTAGCAGATTCTCTGATTCTGACCTCACTCCATACTTCACCGCATCATAACGAGCCAAGTTAGCCGAAGCTTCCGAAGAAGCAATCATATAGTAAACAGGCAAACCGTAACGAAAACGCGGACAGGAAATTTCTCTAACTTCTGCTCCCAGTTCCTTTAATTGGGCGATCGCTTTTTCTACTGTTTCTGCCACCACAGGGTCTAATCCCTCTCCAAAGGTTTCGGTGATGATGCCCACCTTCAAGCCTGGTTTGAGTTCTGGCTGGAGATATTGAGTATAGTCAGGTATATCTACCTTGAGGCTGGTGGAGTCTTGAGGATCGTGTCCAGCGATCGCCTGTAATAAAATCGCTGAATCTTCCACGGTGCGAGAGAAAGGACCAATCTGATCCAGGGAAGAGGCATAGGCTACCAAGCCAAAACGAGACACTAAACCATAGGTCGGCTTTAACCCCACTACTCCGCAAAGAGAGGCTGGCTGGCGAATTGACCCCCCGGTATCCGAACCAAGGGAAACTACACATTCCCCAGCGGCAACGGCGGCAGCAGAACCCCCAGAAGAACCTCCTGGTACCCGTTCTAAATCCCAAGGATTGGCAGTAGTTTGATAGCTGGAATTTTCCGTCGAACTCCCCATGGCAAACTCATCCAGGTTAGTCTTGCCCACCATTACCGTACCTGCATCTTTGAGCTTCTGGGTCACGGTAGATTCGTAGGGGGGGACAAAATTAGCTAAAATTTGGGAGGCGCAGGTAGTCTTAATCCCCTTGGTACACATATTGTCCTTGATCCCAATGGGAATGCCTTCCAAGATACCGATAGCTTCCCCAGCGGCAATCTTAGCATCTACTGCTTGTGCCGTGGCTAAGGCTGATTCGCCAGTTACCGCCAGAAACGCTTTGACTTTTGGCTCTACGGCGGCGATCTGGTTTAAAGTAGCTTGGGCAATTTCTACTGCCGAACGTTCCTTACTGATCAACTGCTGATGTAACTCTTTTATACTTCCTTGGTACATCAAAATTACCCTTGTTTATATACCTATTGAGACTTAATGATTTAATCTGTTTGATCTTTGTGATCTTAATTACTCTTGGCGATTTAGATGATTTAAAGCCAATTGCAACACATTTACTCTACTATTTTCTGGTCAGCTAGGGTGAAATAGCTTGAATTGAGAATTAATTCCTCGTTTTGCTACACATTTTTTGATGAATATTTGTAAACTGATCTAATAAACCTAATTTTTATACCAGCACTGTTTAGAGTAGTTAATTTATGCAGCGAACATCCACGACAGAAAAATATTTACTAATCGGTCACGTTGGCTCGATGGCGTTCGGCTTGGCAGGTATTGCTCTGGTATTGCCTAATGTGGAGTTTCAGGCAAAGCTAACGGAATTTGCTTGGGGTTCTAAGATCTTTGGCTGGTCAATGGCTGGAGGGGGAGTAGTTTATATGCTATTGGCGACGGCAGCGGTGGCACTGTATGCCTATCGAACCTTAGGATTATGGCATTGGTTGAGCTTCATGATTCCAGCGATCGCTTTATCCCTCGGTAGTGAATTATTAGGTACCAGCACCGGATTTCCCTTTGGTCAGTATCGCTATTTGAGTGGACTAGGCTACAAAATTGCGGGTTTGGTACCCTTTACCATTCCTCTATCTTGGTTTTATCTCGGCTTCAGCGCCTATATTATTGCCTTGGCAGGGTTAAAACGACTGGAGCTTAGCCCCTGGATATGTGAACTAGGGGCTGTTGTTTGCGGTTCCCTCTGTCTAACGTCCTGGGATTTTGTCTTAGATCCTGCCATGAGTCAAGCACCTGTGCCTTTTTGGGTCTGGGATCAGCCTGGAGCATTTTTTGGGATGCCCTATCAAAACTTTGCAGGGTGGATGGGTACAGGCATGATGTTTATGACGGTGGCTACTTTGTTGTGGAAAGTGAAGCCCTTGGTATTTGCTGGTAAGGATCTTAAGCTGCCCCTGGTGATCTATCTGGCTAATTTCATCTTTGCCACTGTGTTGAGTTTGGCAGCGGGTTTTTATCTTCCCGTGTTGCTGGGGGTGCTGCTGGGAGTGCTGCCTCTGTCGTTTTTTTACTTGATAGCCACAAATCAATTAACCCTATCCAATAATCTTTATAGTGAACTCTGAAATAGTTAACTCTGAGCTTTTTTCAGGTTTTATTTTCGGCATCTTAATCTCCCAGATCGTAGCCACCGCCATTTTATTATCTCGTTTACTCAAGGGGGCAACCAGGCGATCGCCTTTACTTCCCCAGCCAGCGGAACCCGATCTGATGGGCAAAGTCAGTGTGGTGGTGCCGACCCTCAACGAAGCGGCGAGAATTATGCCCTGTCTGACAGGGTTGAGTCAGCAAAGCTATGAACTGAGGGAGGCGATTATCGTCGATAGCAATTCCCAAGATGGTACTCAGGATATTGTAAAAATTGCCAGCCAAGACGATCCCCGATTGCGTTTGATTACCGACGATCCTTTGCCGACTGGCTGGGTTGGTCGTCCTTGGGCGCTACACACGGGATATCTCCATATTTCTCCCCATAGTCAATGGTTTTTAGGCCTTGATGCGGACACAGAACCCCAGACTGGTTTAATTGCTAGCTTGGTTACAGTGGCAGAATCAGAAGGTTATGACATGGTATCCCTGGCACCCCAGTTCATTCTGCAATACCCAGGAGAATGGTGTTTGCAACCTGCTCTACTGATGACCCTGCTGTTTCGCTTTGACTCGGCGGGAGTGGATGGGGTTAGTCCCAGTCGCGTAATGGCAAATGGACAATGTTTTTTATGTCGCCGTGCTGTACTCGAACATCTGGATGGTTACACTTCCGCTGCGGGTTCATTTTGCGATGATGTTACCCTAGCTCGCAACATTGCGGCTGCGGGTTATAAAGTGGGATTTTTTGATGGCTCCAAGGTAATTAAAGTCAGAATGTATCAAGGGGCGAAAGAAACTTGGAATGAATGGGGGCGATCGCTCGACCTCAAAGATGCGGCTCATCCGGCTCAAGTCTGGGGAGATGTTTTATTTTTGTTCTGTGTCCAGGCTTTACCTTTACCGTTACTGTTATTAACCAGCTATTGGCTATACTCTGGGGTTAATTATCCCAGCCTATTCATATTATTTAGTTTAAATGCTTTTTTGTGGCTCTTGCGGTGCGGCATGTTGCTGGCGATCGCCCCTTCCTATGCTGGCTCGTCTTGGTTCTTCTGGTTATCGCCTTTGGCAGATCAACTAGCCGTGTTGCGGATCTTTTTATCTTCATGGAAAAAACCCACTAAGTGGCGGGGTAGGAGTTATTAGTATCTGACGTTACACAATTTAAGGAAAAATTAGGGACTTAGGGACTTAGGGACTTAGGGAAAGTGATTTGTTATCCCCATATCCCCGTAAGCTGTAAGATCAATAGAGCAATCTCCCCTCTTCAGCATGGTATCCCTGACCAATTCCCGCTCCTTGGCTTTCCTCGCCCTAAAAAATGTTTATCAACATCAAGCCTATACGGACATGGCACTTAATCGTGTGATTAAGTCGATGGCTAAAACTGGCGAAATTAGTCAGACCAACCGCAGTTTTGCTTGTGAATTAGTCTATGGTATTGTGCGTCGTCAGCGTACTTTAGATACCTTAATAGATTTACTAGGAAAGAAAAAAGCAGTCCAGCAGCCCCCAGATTTACGCATTATTTTACACTTGGGTTTATATCAGTTACGCTATCTTGATCGCATTCCCGCCTCCGCCGCAGTCAATACCAGTGTGGAATTAGCGAAAGAGTATGGCATCGGAAAATTAGGAGGAGTGGTGAATGGCTTGCTACGGAGCTATATTCGTCAAGCGGAATCGGGCGATCCCTTAGAACTACCAGCCGATCCTATTTCGAGATTAGGAGTTAAACATAGCTTTCCCGATTGGATTGTCCAAACCTGGTTAGAGCAATTACCGATGGAGCAGGTAGATAAGTTGTTGGCTTGGTTTAATCGCTCGCCCAAAATTGATTTACGGATTAATCCGCTGCAAACTTCCATCGAACAGGTGGAAAATACTTTTCGAGAGGCAGGTATCTCTGTGGAGCGTATCCCCCACTTGCCCCAGGGATTACGACTCGAAAATGCGGGGGCAATTACTGACCTGCCTGGTTATCAACCAGGATGGTGGATGATTCAAGACAGTAGCGCCCAGCTAGTTACCCATTTACTAGATCCTCAACCTGGAGAAACGATCATTGATGCCTGTGCTGCACCAGGAGGGAAAACTGCCCACATAGCAGAATTAATGGGAGATCATGGTCGCATTATTGCTTGCGATCGCGCAGCTAAACGCTTGAATAAGGTCAGAGAAAATGCTGCTAGGTTAAAGTTAAATTCAATTCAAATTGAGGCGGGAGATAGTCGAGAATTTGAGGGTTTTAATAATCTTGCAGATCGCGTCTTGCTAGATGCCCCCTGTTCAGGGTTAGGCACGCTGCACAAACGACCGGACATCCGTTGGCGAGAAACCGACCAAGCCATCAAGGAACTTTTTGTGTTACAAAAGGAGCTATTAGAGCAGACTGCCCAGTGGGTCAAACCAAAAGGTGTGTTAGTCTATGCTACTTGTACTCTTAATGTTTTAGAAAATGAAAAAGTAATACAATCTTTTTTAGCAAATAATTCCCATTGGAGAGTCGAGACTCCTCGGGATGCGATGACCCAACATTGGGCAACCTCTGAAGGCTGGATTAAAGTTTATCCTCACCGCTCTGATATGGATGGATTTTTCATGGTGAGACTATTACGAGAAAGGTGAGATGAGTGGAACAAGGATCAAGAAGATGAAGCAAATTATCAAAATTCTTATTGCTGCTGCTTGGATTGATGGCGTAATTCAACCAGAAGAAAGAGCATACCTACGTCGTGTAGCCCAAGATTTTCAATTGGCTGATGACCCCGAAATCAAACCCCTGCTGTCAGAATTAAGACCAGTTCAAGCTGTTGAATGCTATCAATGGCTGGAAGAATATTTTGGCGAAAATCATACTGGGGAAGATTATCAACAGCTATTAGAAAAAATTAGCGGTTTGATTTACAGTGATGGTTTTGTAGACGTTAGGGAAGCAAAATTAGTAGAAGCAATTCAAAGTTGCGACCCTGCTAATCCCGATTGTCGAAATTCCACTTGGGATCGAATCTTACGGAAAATTCAAAAACTTTATAAAGCGGCGATCGAGCAGCAAGTTTAGGATTTTAGTGGTCAAACTAGCGTTAAGCGCTAGTTTATCAAGTTTTTACTGCTAATTTTCACTACGCTCCTTTGCCTTCTACTACTACTAAAATAGTCTGAAGCAAAATCATTAAATCTAATTTCAAAGACCATCTATTGACATAAAAAAAGTCATAAACATGTAGCTTTTTGGACTTGCTTCCTGAGCGTCCTTTAACTTGCCATAATCCTGTAATTCCTGGAAGAACATCATGACGATGATATTGGTTCGAGGATAACCGGGAAAAATCTCTAATCGTCAGAGGACGGGGCCCAACTATACTCATATCTCCTTTAAGTACATTAACTAGTTGAGGCAGTTCATCAATACTATAGCGACGCAGAAATTTACCAACACGAGTAATTCGTGGATCTTCCTTGATTTTAAACAGGACTCCTCCTTCAATTTCATTGGCTTTTTCTAGGCAGGATTGCAGACTAGAGGCATTCTCTACCATGGTTCTGAATTTGAATAGTTTAAATTGCTTTCTACCTAAACCAATGCGCTGTTGAGTAAAAAAGATTGACCCAGGGGAGTCAATTTTGATCAGCATCATGATCGCTAGAATTGGTAGAGCTAGTACTAATAACACCAATGCCGAAAATAAAATATCAGCCCCACGCTTAATGAGAAAACCGTAACTATAGGCACGATTATCTTGTTCTGGATTGATCACTTTACGATGGAAATGATGGAAAATCTTTTGATCTTTGTTGAGGTAATTAAACATTTTGAACAGTAATGGTAGTTTAAGGCTGGGAAACTGTTTCTTTTGTCGATACCTTTGTCGATACCAAGGTTGAATTACTTGAATTACTCACTTCTTCTTCTGGATCTAGCTCAAAATCTTGAGCATATACTGATAAGTTATCGGTAGTGATTTTTTCCCAGTTATAATTAGCCTTCACATGTTCTTGGGCTTTTTTTCCCATCTCAGCTAGTTTTTCCGGCTGATTAATGGCTTGATTGATCGCTTCAGCACAAGATTTAATACAGCCAGTATTAAATAATAATCCTCTCCGTGCAGTCGCCCCAAGGGCTGAATCTCCCACAATTAGTTGTTTATGAGGTGGGATGTCACTAGCTAAGATGGGAATCCCTTCCCGCATTGCTTCTAACATTGCCAGGGGCAAGCCTTCTAAATCTGAAGGGAGAACAAACATTCCTGCACCCCTGACCATCTCTGATAAATAACGACCTTTGAGTTCCCCAGCAAAAATAATATTGGAGTTCTGGCTTGAGATGTTCAACAATTGAGTAATGTAATCGGTGGTGTCACTATTTCCACCAGCCAAAACTAATTTCCAATCTGGCTGTTCGAGTCTTTGAAAAGCTTCGATTAATAATTCTGGTCTTTTTTCTGGTACTAAACGACCCAAAAACAGTAAATACTTTCCAGTTTCTAAGCCCAAAGACTTAACGAAGGAAAAATTAGGGTCTGATTCTGCATATATCCCTGGGCCATTAGGAATATAAGCGGTGTCAACATCATAGGTCTTTTTAAAATAATTCTTCAGGGCTTGGGAGACCACAATTACATGGTGTGCATATTTAGCTGCCATTTTTTCCCCTAGAAGAATTAGATTGCTCGATAATTTCCCCCATTTTCCTCTTTTCCAATCTAAACCCTGACAGGTGGTAATAATTTTCGCTGAAGAAAACAGGCGAGGAATGAAGCTAAATAAAGATGGTCCTAAAGCATGGAAATGGACGACATCATAACCTTTTAAAGTAGCCACAACAGCAGCCAAACCAGAACTTGTCAGGGCATCTAGACCTCGAAAAGCTAAGGAAGGTAAACAAATTATCCGTACTCCTTGACATTGATAGATTGAAAACCAAGGTTTGTTGACATAGCTCGAACGAGCATATAAATCTACTTCGTGTCCTCTGGCAACTACTTTGGGATATAGTACTTGGCAATAATGTTCTATTCCACCCTGATTAGCAGGCAGTCCCTTGACTCCGATAACGGCTATTTTCATGTTGATAAACTAAACTAATAACTGATTAATTAGCTAAATACTTACTAATGTCTTTGCAGAAGCGTTTTTGGCTTCCCATCGTTGGAACATATCTTGATAAACTTCTGTCACCACTGTTTTGGCACTGTAGGGTTTAGCTGTGCGGACACAAGCGTTGGCAGGATACTGATCTGGATTTTGCAAGATTTGTTTTAGGGCATCGGCGATCGCCTCTGGAGTTCTTTGATGGCAGACGATACCACTGTCCGTTGCCAAGAATTTTGGCGTTTCTCCTGAATTAGTTGTCACGACTGGTGTTCCGGAAGAAAGTGCTTCTAGTACTGCCAACGGCAATCCTTCGTAAACACTAGAAAGCACAAAAACACTACTGGTTCGATGGAGTCTTGCCAGTTTTGGTTGGGGCACAGCTCCCAACATCGTTACTTTTTCTGTGAGACCCAACTTAGCCACATTAAGGCGAACTGTCTCATCTAGTTCTCCTGCACCTGCCATCAGCAGGTGAATATTTGATGGTTCATGCAAACATAAACGAGCAAAGGCTTCGATCAACAACAGGGGATCTTTTTGAGGATGCAAACGACCAGCAAAGAGAATAAAGCGAGTATTGGCAGCTAATCCCATTTCTTGAGCCAAAATCTGACTGTGAATTTGTTTGTCAGCATCCACAGGATAGAAGACTTTTTCATCCACAGTATTTTTCAGATAGCTAATCGATTGAGCCAAATCGGGATACTTATGTTGATAAAACTCCGCCGTCTCTGTATGACAAGAATAAATATAGTCAAATTGCTGAACTAACCAGCTTTCCAAGGCAAAATAAACCTGGGGAATCTTTTGCCAGAAGATAGCATTGTTGCCATCCCTAGAACTCATTTGCTTTTGAATATCGTTGTGCACAAACAGAGTTTTTTCTCCTTGCCAACTGCGGGTAGCTAGGGCAGTCTCGATGCGATTAAAGTGCATAAAGTCAGAGGTTAAATCATGCTGAAATAAGGCTGAGGTATATCTTAGAGTTGTGGGTATTAATTTCCTCACATCATCATCTTCAACCTGAATTAGAGGCATAAATTTAATAGCTCGACCAGCAAATTCTTGTTCTGACCATTTGCCCATGACTGCACCTTTGCCGCCAGTGCCTACAAGTCTGACTTCAAACTCTGATGGGGCATATTTTAGGAAAGAACAAATAAAAGTTTGAATTCCTCCAATGCTGCTATGCCACGGATCGAATTGGTAAAAAATTGTTAAAGTTGGCTTATTTTTCATGAGTATGAATAAACAGAAACAGATGACGAACAGTCTAATGACATCGCTAAATGACGACTAAAGGCACATAAACAGCCACAAATTAGATATTCAGACAATTTTTACAAACTACAATAAAAATGCCAATGATTTACATCTAGGTATTTATACTATGGAACAGTAGCATAAACAATATGAATTTTACAAGTAATTTTTAGATAAATCTTATTGGTTTTTAATTAAATCTCTAGTCAACTTTTCAAGGTTAATGATAAAAGTATTGATTGTGACAGAAAAATTCTTCTAATTATTGATAAGTATCATAATGGCTATATCTGGTACTTCTTCAATCTAGCTATCACTAAATCGAGAATTCAGCTAAATATTGTGCTTAAGCTAAAGCACCTGTATATCTTGCAAAACAAAAGATCTAGCTTGTTAAATATACCAGTTAAGCATCAAATTCACAAAAGTACACTTTAAATGTATTGTAGGTTTATGCTGTTAAGCAAAGAGCATTCTCTGATATTTAACTTTAATTTTATATTCTGAAAAATGAGTTTGAAAATAAATTTATTTTGTAATATTCGTAGAGTAATTACACTGCTCTTTTAAAGCGCTTAAAATAAGCTTTTTTATGTAATTTTATGATCCGCATTATCTTAGTTGATGATCAAAAAACAGTCAGAGAATCTCTTAGAGGTTGGTTGGAGCCAGTAGAAAATTTTGAGATTGTAGGTACTGCTAGCGATGGTTATGCCGCTATAGAACAGGTAGAAATATTAAAGCCCGATATAGTACTAATTGATCTAGAAATGCCTGTGCTCGATGGGCTTGAAACCACGACAATGATCTGTCATAAGTTTATCGGCGTAAAAGTTATTGTTTTGAGTACGCACGATGGTCATGATTATGTTGCTCGTGCATTACAGGCGGGGGCGACTGGATATCTTTTAAAAAATACTCCTAAGGAAGAATTAATCAAAGCAATATCCTTTGTGAACCTTGGTTACTCACAATTTGCACCAGGATTAGTTAATAAGATTGCTGATTCAATTTCTAAATCGCCAACTTCAGCAGCTCAAAGCAAAAAAGCAAATAGTTTGGATCGTCCTCTGACAATAGAAATGGAGGATTTGAACTTGAATGATCTTCAAAATGTCCAACCTCAAACGAGGTTAAACATTTTAAAACGTAAACCGAGAAGCAAGAAATTTTATTTGACAATTTTGCTGCTGGGAAATCTACTGATTTGGGGATTCAGTTTAGCATACCTTCAGTTCAAAAAACCCAGTTATCAAAGCAAGTGGGCGATCGCGCTGCCATCCAGTAACTCATCTACTAATATTGATATACCAGGAGTGGGACAAGCTTCTTCGGAAAGTGAATCTCCTTTTAATAGTGACTTTTCAGATCCGCGAGAAAACTATAAGTATTTAGCCAGTACTGAAGAGGTAATTGAAAATGCTGCTAAAAAATTAGCTATCCCTTTAGAAAAATTTGGTGAACCTAAAATTAATACTCCTGGTAATACTACTCTTATTGAGTTTCAAGTTGAGGGAGACAAGCCCGAAATAGCACAAAGTAAAGCGATCGCTTTGCAAGAATCTTTATTAGTAAGTTTAAAGCGTTTACGCAAAGATGAAAGTAAAGATCGCAGTCTGGAGCTAGAAGACACCCTCCAAGCAGCAGGTAAAAAATTAGAACTAGCCCGTCAGAAACTAGCCCAATTTAAAATTGAATCAGGTTTAAACTCCACAGATCAGACATCCAACTTAACTCATAACATCGAACAATTACGCAAGCAACGTTCAGAAACAGTCGCTCTAAAACAAAAAACTCAATCTCGCTTTAATGAATTGCAAAGGAGTTTAGGTTTATCAACTCAAGAGGCAGCAGATGCCATAGTTTTGCAATCTGATCCAGAATTTAAAGAGTATTTGAGCAACTACAGTCTAGTTAGTCGGGAGTTAGTTAATCTCAAAGCAAAATTTTCTGCCAGCCACCCTTCAATAATAGCTAAACAAGCAGAGCAAAAGGAAACTCAAGCAGAATTAGATCGTCGGGGTGAGTTCCTGCTAGGCAAACCTGTTACTGAAACTAATTTTAAAAACATTAATGCTGATAGTAACAACTCTACTTCTCAAAGAGCCAATTTATTTCAAGAATTAATTTCTTTACAAGCAGAGCAAACTAGCCTGGTCGAGCAAGCCCAAGCATTGAACCAGCAAATATTGGAATTGGAAGTTAGACTGACAAAGCTGGCGCAATATGGCTCAGAACTTCAACAATTAGAGAAAGATGTTCAGCTATCTCAAGCTGTTTTTTCCTCCACTGCCACCAAGCTAGACCTTACAAGAGCCCAAACTTCTGCCTCCTATCCTCCTATCTCTGTCGTATCTTCTCCCAATTTACCTAAAAAACCAGCTGCTCCTCAACCAGCTCTGGTGTTATTGGGATCGATGATATCTTCTCTGCTCCTCACTACGGGGTTGCTATCCCTTTGGTTGAAAGAGGAACATGATCGCCGTCTTCAATCTTCTCAATTTATTGGTTCAGATAACTCTGGCAAAAACGGTAGAAAGTATTTTTATTTACCGCCTACTAACTCCGAAAAAGCTAATTCTGTCTCTCAGCACAAGGATTAAGTTATGAAAAGTAATTCGCTCAAACCAGAAAATTTACCAGAGGCAATAATTTGGTATTACATCCTTGGTACTTACCTCATCTATTTATTGGGAGCGCATTACTTTTTAACTGCTTTCATGGGGAGTGTTTTGCTGTTTTGTTTAGGCAGACAATGGTGGGAGGAAACTGGAGCGACTCCTGAAGAGGAAAGAGTTGTGATTGCTCCTTTAGCTTGGGTTTGGTTGGGAGCAATGCTAATTATTGAGCTGGCTTTGATTGTAGGTCATTTTAACTACGACTTAGGAATTGGACAGGTTATTAAATCATCTTCGCATTGGTTTAGAACTTGGGCAATTTTTGCAATTTTTCCCTTAGCCGGTCATCTAAAAATTCGACCACAAATTATTTATCGGGCTGTTTGTATTTTATGTTTACAAAGCATAATTGTGATCGTGATCGGAACTTTGATTAATATTCCCGAATTTACTTATGTTTCTCCTTTAATAGTTAGTGGTGGAGACATAGAACATTATCAAGTAGTTCCCTTCCAAACTGTAATTGATCAACGGTTACACTTATTCGCTCCCTGGGAAACTGCTTTAGGGATGGCTGCCAATATTTATTTTTTATTTGCTTGTCAAGAGAAAAACAAATTTTGGCGTTGGATTGGTATTATTGGCTCGGTGATGATGATTATTTTCTCATTATCGAGATTAGCAATTGTTTGTTTGCCTTTTGTCTTTATTTTAGTTTGGTTTTTAACCAACTTTTTGCGTCCTTGGGTGCAATTAACTACCAGTATTTTTAGCTTTTTCTGCGGTTTGATTGCTGTCAATATCATTGATGGTATTGAGTGGTTTGAGAGAACGGTTAATAGTATTCGTGAAGATTCTGACGGTTCCTCAAGAACCAGAAATTTAATTTATGCTATGACCTTGGACAAGTGGCGTAATGAAGCCCCAATTTGGGGTCATGCTCTCAATGCGGAAGAAGGACCACAAGCTTTGGCTCGTATGCCAATTGGTTCTCATCAGACTTGGTATGGTATTTTATATACACATGGATTAGTCGGTTTTACCGCTCTGATTATGGTGGTAATTTGGAGCTTACTTGATCTAATAGTAAAAGCTCAACAAGATGTAGAAGCTAAATTGGCTTTAAGTATTTTTCTGGTTATTTTAATATCTTCTTTTACTGATAATATTCAACTTTTCGCTTATATGTATTGGGAAGGATTATTGATGATGGGAATAGTTTGGCATCAAGATACTCTTGAAAAGAGAATAGTAGAAAATAACTTTAATTTCAACAGACCAATGAATGGATCTTATAACTAATTAAATAGCTAGTTTAGTAACTAGAAATCATGATCAAAGAAAATATAACAATTAGTGAAAATCCGACTAAAAAAACGGAACTTAATAAGCCGATTCGAGTGGTACTAGTTCATCCCAGTGTTGGGGTTATTTGGAGCGGTGGCTCAGAAATTTTCACCTTGGAATTAGCGCGTCATCTCAATCAATACTTTGAAGTAGAACTACTCAGTGGAGCCAAATGCGAAACTTTTTGTCGAACCACGGGAGGAATAACTCGTGATCGCGCCTATAAAATAGTCAAACATCCTTTACTAGCTGACTTGTTCAGCAGACTGGCAACTCATCCAGATATGCTAATCGAACATCTGAGCAACTTTTTCCCTTGCGCCTCTTATTTAATTAGAAAACCAGCCGACTTGATTTTTCCTTGTAATGACTATGGTGGACTGGCGATGGCTGCCTTGGTTAAAAAAATTAGAGGTACGCCTGTATTGTTTACTGAACACGCTGGCGCCATGAATGGGGCAAAAGCTTTAGCCCGCAACTTAATTTTTAAACCAGATATGCTGGTCTTACACTCAGAAGCGATCGCTGAGGTAGCTAAAAAGTTAAAACCCGAACAAGCAACTAGTGTTATTCCCAATGGTGTCAACTTAGATCGCTTTACCAAAACAGGAACAACGATTGAGTTTAAACTATCTTGCCCAAGGGTTCTTTGTGTAGCCTCTCTTGATCGCAACAATCATAAGCGGATTGATCTAATAATTAATGCTATGGCAAAAATACCTGATGGTAGTCTGCTAATTTGCGGTGATGGCATTGACCGCGATTATTATCAGGCATTGGGGGATAAATTACTTGGTGCAGAACGTTTCGCCATTGCCAGCTTTTCCCACGAGCAAATGCCAGCAGTGTATCGCAGTGCCGATGTCTTTACCTTGCCCTCATTTGATGAACCTTTTGGATTGGCTTATATTGAGGCAATGGCTTCTAGTTTACCCATCGTCGCTCCTGACGATCAAATGCGTCGTCATATTGTGGGAGAGGGGGGAATTTTGTGTGACGTTACTAACTCAGATATTTATAGTCAAGCACTCACTCAAGCTCTGAAACGTGATTGGGGAAATCTCCCTAGAGAAAATGCCTTACGTTTTAGCTGGGAAACCATTGCTTTAAGCTATCGAGATTTAATTTTAGAAACTATTCAATCCGCTAAAAAATAACATGGATATCAACACTGAAAATAAAATGCCTACAGTTACGGTAGTCATCCCTGCTTATAATGCTATACGCTATCTAGCAGAAACTATGAAGACAGTTCTCAATCAAACTTATCAAGATTTTGAAGTCTTGGTGGTTAACGATGGCAGCACTGACGAAACACCAAACTGGGTAAATCAACTTAGTGAAAAAGAGCCAAAAGTGAGAATGATTTCTCAAGCCAATCAAGGATTAGCAGGAGCGAGATCTACTGGAGTGAGCAATGGTAGAGGTAAATATATTGCTTTTATCGATGCGGACGATCTTTGGGAGCCAACTAAATTAGAGAAACAGATTCATTCTCTAGAAAATAATCCTCAAGCAGGTTTATGTTATACCTGGACAGCATTAGCAGATAGTGAAGGGAAAGCTACGGGTAGGGTGATTGCTTCCCATGCTGAAGGCGATGTTTGGAAACAGTTAACCGAGATGAACATTGTCTGCTGTGGTAGTACGCCCATGATTCGTCGTAGTTGTTTTGATGATGTCGGATTATTTTCCCTCGATATTTCTCCTTCTGATGATTGGGATATGTGGTGGCGTATTGCTGCCAAGTATTCTTTTACTGTCATCAAAGAGCCTTTGATTCGTTATCGTCAGCATTCCAATAACTCTTCGAAAAAGTGTGAACATATGTTAGAGACAACTCGAATTCTAATTGAGCGTAACTTTGCCCATGCGCCTACAGAATTACTCCACTACCGCAATCGTAGCTACGGTTGTATTTATCTTTATCTTGGCTGGCGAGCGATCGAAAATCAAGACTATCAGCAAGCTATAGAGTTTCGAGATCAGGCGATCGCCCATCGTCCTCAATTACGTTTCTCTGCTAAATATATTCGTCTGACAATTGCGATTTTGATTCAACGTTGGCTGGGTGCAGATTTTTACGCGCAAGTTAAAGAATTTATCTTTAGTGTGCGTCGTCGTGGAATCGGTGCGGTTGATCGCTGATACATTTAAAAACAATTTTACATCTAACTACTTAAATAATACTTTTTTCTAGTGCCAAAAGTATCAATCATCATTCCCGCATACAACTCTGCCAAAACTATTGAAGAAACGATCGCCTCAGTTAAACAACAAAGTTTTACTGATTGGGAGTTAATTATCATTAATGATGGTTCTCAAGATAACACAGTCGATGCCATCAACAATATTGTCGAACCTCGTCTCCAGCTATTTAGTTATGAAAATGGCGGAGTGGGGACAGCGCGCAACCGAGGAATTGCTAAAGCCACAGGAGAGTTTCTCACTTTTTTAGATGCTGACGATCTATGGACTTGTGATAAGTTAGCTCTACAAATAGAAGCTTTAGAACAAAATTCTCAAGCAAAAGTTGTCTATAGCTGGACTAGCTATATTGATGAACGAGGAAACCTTTTATTTACTGGCACTCCTTTTTCTTATCGGGGCAATGTTTTTAAAGAACTTTTACAAAAAAACTTTCTGCTAAATGCATCTAATATTCTGATCCACCGAGATGTGTTGGAGTTAGTTCATGGTTTTACTCCTGAATTTTCTTACGCAGCAGATTGGGATTTTTATTTACGTTTAGCGCAAAATTTTGATTTTGCTCTTGTTCCTGAATATCAGATATCTTATCGTCAGTCTAGCAATTCTATGTCTTCTAAAATTGAAGAGATGAAAGAAGAATGCTTATATGTACTAGATCAAACTTTTGAAGTTGCTGCTCAAGAATTAATGTATCTCAAAAATAGAAGTCATAGTAACGTTTATCTATATTGTGCAGATTTATATCGTCAGAAAATCAAGCCTGGTGATTATAAAAATCTCAATGATGCCTGGCATAATTTACGAACTGCCATTGTCTTATATCCATTTGATTTATTGAAAATTGATACTCAGAGAATAATCTTGAAATTGTTATTTAAACAATTAACTTTTAAGTTTTCAGGCAATTTTTAAATTGTTTTCATACAAATTTCAAAAATCTATTTAGCTTGCTTGATTTTATTGCAATCAACTACTAACGAATTAGAAAAACGAAGCAATATCAATCACGACTATTGTTTTTATGATATTAAATAAAGTTAAAAATATATTATCAGGTCAGTTTGTTCGTAATGTTGGCTGGTTGGGCGCAGCAGAGTTTGTTAATCGTATCTTTCGCTTAGGAACAACAGTTACCTTAGCTCGTGTATTTAGTACTCAAGACTATGGGTTGATGGCAGTTATTTACACTATATTTGACTTGGCAACAGTGTTTATCTTTAAAGGAGGTATTGGAGCTAAAATTATTCAAACTGATGAAGAGAAAATAGATACTACTTGCAATACATCCTACTGGTTAAATTGGCTGTTATGCGGAGGGCTATTTTTAATTCAATGTTTATCAGCTTATCCTATTGCTAGGTTTTACGATAATAATCAGCTAATTTTGCCCATTTGTACGATATCTTTAATGTATTTGGTTTACCCTTTTTTCTTGGTTCACTGTGCCTTAATTGAACGAGAAAATAGATTGAAAATTATTGCTATATGTAATGCTGTTCAATCAATATTAATTAATGTTATTACTGTATCCCTGGCTTTGTTAGGCTTCGGAATATGGTCGATAGTCTGGTCAATGATGTTAACCATGCCAATATGGCTTGTGATTACTTGGAAAAATCATTCTTGGCGACCTCCAAAGGCTTTTAGTTTAAAAGATTGGCGAGAAATAGTTAGTTTCAGCAAAAACTTATTAGGAGTTGAACTATTAACTAAGCTAAGACTTAATTTAGATTATTTGATTGTTGGTCGTTTTTTAGGAGTAGAACAACTAGGATTATATTACTTTGCTTTTAATGCTGGTTCGGGAATTACTAACAATATAGTTAATTCCTTGATGTCAGCTTTATTTCCTCATCTTTGTGGTGTTAGAAGCGATCGCCAGCAATTAAAAGAGCGATATTACAAAAGTCTCCAGACTATTAGTTTGACAATAATCCCAGTTGTAGTACTTCAGTCTAGCTTGTCTCCCCTTTATGTACCAGTTATCTTTGGTGAAAAATGGATTGCAGCAATTCCCATTTTAATTTTGATTTGTTTATCGGTTATTCCAACAACTTTTAAACATGGATCTTCTCTATTACTAAATGCTATTGATCGAACTCATATATCTCTTTATTTTGATTTGGTTTATACCATTGTTTTTGCCTTAAGCATTATTTTATCGGTTCAATGGGGTATTTTAGCCGTGGCAGTTGTAGTATTGGTAATTAATCTGTTGTTTTCCACTTTTATCAGCATCTATTCACACAGAGAAGCTTTTAGTTGATTAAATTTTACAATAATCAAAATAAATCGAGAAAATTGTAATTAATAAATTTATCTAATGAAAAATAAATCAAGTGAAGTCAATGCAATTGAAATAAGCAAAAAGGAAATTTTTAATCAACAAAATATTGCACAAAAAAAAGTTTACTTTTCTGGATTAAATAGTTTGAGATTTATTGCTGCTTGTGTCGTAATAATCCATCATGTAGAACAGCTAAAATCTCTATATAGTTATTCTAACTATTTTGATACAGTTTTTGTGCATAATATTGGCAGTTATGGTGTAACTTTTTTCTTCGCTTTGAGTGGATTTTTAATTACCTATCTGTTACTTGTTGAGCAAAAAATATTCAATGTGATCGATGTTCAAAAATTTTATATTAGGAGAGCTTTGAGAATTTGGCCCTTATATTACTTATTGGGGATTCTAAGTTTAATTGTATTGCCTCATATCCAAGTGCTAAATATTCCTGTATGGCAAGATGAGCTAGATAAAAACTGTTTAACCCAAATTATTTTATATCTCACTTTTTTACCGAATATTGCTATTAACTTTTTTGGTCTAATACCCCATGCCAATCAAGTTTGGTCAATTGGCGTAGAAGAGCAATTTTATTTACTTTGGCCTCTAGTAGTTAAATATTCTCGTAATATCTGGAATGCTATTTTTAAAGTGATGGGATTCTATCTAATAATTAAGCTAATCATGATAGCTGTTTTAGAAATCTATGCTGACAATCCAGATACATCCGCTAAATTTTTTCCCTGGTCGCAATTGATAAACTATACTCGCATAGACTGTATGGCAATTGGAGCCATTGGAGCAGCTTATCTGTTCTATAATCCTCAAGCTTTAAAACCATTTTATAGCTCTTTTAGTCAGTATTTTTTGTACATCGTCTCCCTGCTATTTTTGGCAGTTGGAGGTATCAGTGGTACCGTGTTGTGGCACTTTAATCAGGAAATATTTGCTGCTCTATCAACTTTGATCGTTCTTAATATCGCTACTAACCCAACAAGTATTTTCCAATTAAAAAACAAAACTCTCGATTATTTAGGGAAAATTTCTTATGGCTTGTATATGTATCATTGTCTCTGCATTGCGATCGCATTTTATCTGGTCAACCAATTTACTAGTTATAGTATTTCCGGATTGACTGGTAACTTGATCGCCTACACTCTATCCTTTGCTCTAACGATTCTAGTTTCTGCCCTATCTTATCACTGGATCGAGCAACCGTTTATTCGCCAAAAGTATAAATTTGCGAGGGTAGCCAGTGGCGATAGCCCAAATTAAATAGAGATATTAGAAATAGTAGTCAAACAATGAGATTAAAGCAGAGAGAAATTGTATTTTTAGTAACTTTATTGATTGTTTCATTGATTATCGGTTGGTCCTCTGTCGCTAATAGCAATAGCCCTAATACTACCTGCGGTGCTGGGACTCTCAGGGACAAACATCAACAGCCATTTTCTTGTGACAGTATTTGGAATATGCCTATTGGTACAAACGCCAAATATGTTCCGGCTAATATTAAACCTGCAACATATACTGCTGGAGATGTAGATTACTACGTAGTTACTACAGAGTCCGATCCCCTAGTACCTTGGTACAACCCTGAAAGCTGGATGAAAGGTCGCTGTAGCAGTATTGGCAAAGGTCGCAATGGTTATCTTCATGTTCCTCAAGACTTGATTGTGCCTGATGCAACTGAAACCAATACTCCTAATAATGCTGCTGCTTTTTTACAGCCAGACGGTAAAACTTTGATTCAAATGAGTCCTTTGGCTCGTTGTGAAACGGGTGGAACAGTTTTTGGTTATGTTACTCCTAGCTATCCCCATCACCACGAAAATATTTATGGACAGGGGATTACTGGTGGACACGCAGGTTCAGGATTATCAAGTATTGGTGGTACAATTCGCCTGGGAGAATTAATTTCTGACCAGCCAATTCGTCATGCTTTAAAAATTGAAGTGTTTGCCAACAAGTATCTCTATAATCAGCCCCCAGGTTATCGTTGGCCTGCCGCCCGTGCCGATGTCTATGGCTATAACAACTATTATGATGAAGGTAAGATGCAGTATGGAGGCTCTAACCCTAGTTTGGTAATGGGATCTTTATTGGCTATTCCACCTCAGATAACAGAAGCAAATTTAGAATTGCAAACAATTCCTGGGCGCAAGCTTTTTTTTGCACTACAAAACTATGGTGGATATATAGTTGATGATACTCTTTGGGATGCTCACGCGATCGCCATTGAACAAGGAACTAATGAAGAATTTAGATCACATTATCGTTATGATTTTGAGTCTGATTCTGGTGCTTTTCATGACGATATTAATAAATTATTTCAAGCACTACAAATAGTCGATAATAATGCCCCTGAAAACATCGGTGGTGGTGGAAAACCAAGACAGCCGTTAGCTCCTGCGATTGGTAATTAATCTTTCCAGAAATAAGCGTATCATAGCGATATCATAAAAACTGTGCACGAATAAAATGTATTGCTATTATATTATAATAGTTTTTTAGTTTTTTGATAACATGCTTTTAAGTAATAAGTCATCAAACTGGCAATGCCCAATAACTTAAATCCTTCTTCTAAAATAAAATGTCCCTTAAGATTTTCTGGCATAAAATCAACAGCTACTGACATAAAAAAGAAGATAATAGCTAGTAAAAAAGCTAGGATTTCTGTACGATAAATTATTTTTCTAAAATAAAAACTATAGAAAAAAAATATTCCTCCATAAAAGCTAAATATAATCGCTTCTAAAATATTTCCTAGCTTCTTATTGACTACGCTTATATTGGCATCTAAGCCAAACAATAAAGTGGAAAAATTTTCGTGAAGCTGAAATGTATCATCAATTAATAAAAGAAGGACAAAGTATCCTGAGTATTTAAAGAACAATTTCCATTTTTCATCATGCTTGTTATTAGCATCAATTAAGTAACTGCTAAAAAAACAAACACTAGCAGCACAGCATAAAAGTAATAGACCAAGATTAGAAACTGTTCCAGCGTATGGCGCTATGCGCCCTATCTCATTAGAGTCAGCGACTAATTCATACACGGAAATACTACTGAATTTTTCGATTAACCATACCGAAAAAATTATTGAGCAGATAGGTATGTATACTTTTCCTAAGCCATATATTTGTTTACTAAACGAATCAAAAACCGATGAAATTAACTGCTTCATCAAAGCCAAATAATAAAAATTATGACTACATTAAGAATATATTAAAATGCCTTGCTTATCCTAATATTTTTTTTACCGCCCAAATAACATCTTCAACATCTTTATCGGTCAACTTGGGTGACAATGGTAAGCTCACTGTTTGTCTTCCTATGCGCATGGCATGAGGATAGTCCTCTGGTTTCCAACCAAAAGTTTTTTGATAATAAGGATGTTCCGGAATGCTTAAGTAATGCACTCCCAAACCAATGTTCTCTGCAGTCATTGCATTCAAAAAATTGTCTCGACTAATTCCAGTTTTTGCTTCATCAATAAGAATAGTGAATAAGTGATAACCATGCTGGGTATTTTCTTCTGGACTTGCTGGCAAACCTATCGGCAAATCGCTCAAAGCTTCAGTATATCTTTGCCAAATTGCTTCCCTTTTCAGCCAATATTGTTTGACCTTAGCTAGCTGATGAATTCCGATCGCAGCTTGTAGATCCATCATATTATATTTGTATCCACACTCTTCCACGTAATAGTGCTTATAGCCATCATCACTAAAACGCTTCCATGCATCTTTACTCATGCCATGCAATGCTAGTGTTTTAATCCGAGCCGCTGCCAATTTTTGGCTAGTGAGGATCATTCCTCCTTCCCCTGTGGTAATGTTTTTGGTCACATAAAAACTAAAAGAGCCAAAATCACCAAATGTTCCAGCTTGGCGACCTTGATATTCTGTCTCAATAGCATGGGCGCAATCTTCAATCAATTTTAGATCGTGGTCTGCAACTAAGGAACAAATCCTATCCATATCACAAGGGCGACCAGCAAAATGAACAGGCAATATAACTTTAGTTTTGTCGGTTATCTTCGATGCAATTTGCTCAGGATTAATATTCATCGTAACTGGATCTATATCTGCCAATACAGGCTTGGCTCCAGCATGGAGAATGGCGTTTATCGTGGCACAAAAAGTTAGAGGTGTAGTAATAACCTCATCACCAGGTTTGATTCCAGCAGCCAATATACTTAAATGTATGGCTGCTGTACAAGAATTGACCGCAACTGCATAATCCGATCCTTTGTAATTGCTAAAGTCTTGTTCAAACCTTGCCACTTTTGGTCCTGTACCTAACCAACCAGATGTCATACTGGCAACAACTTCTTTGATTTCTGCTATTTCAATACAGGGAGAGCCAAATACTAAAAAATCTTCTTGAGAACGAATTGGAGATTTGTCATGAGAAATAGTTTGCATAACAGTATTTACATTATTTTAAAGAATAATTTGTAGCTGAAATTTCACATATTAAATTGTGATTTTAATTATTAATAGTATTCAATGTTACTGATGAAAATCGAGTATAGTGCATGTTTAGAAAAATACTTGATTGTTGTATTTAGCTTTTATTTTATAGTACAAAATTAGTTTTTATAATTTGTTAACTTGTTAAGTATTTTTTGAGGTCGTTTTAGGTAAGGAATATAATATTTCAAGCGAGACATTGGATTATTACTGCCACGATAGGAACGAACAAATTCTGGGCTGGATTTACCATTTCGAGCAGCGACAAAATAAGGAGGCTTAATATAAGGATCATAATGATCGAGAGACATATATTCGATCACATATGCCCACCTAGTATCCTGAGTAATATTGGGAGTCGTACTATGAAGTGTAAACGAAGAGAAAATCACCACATCTCCAGGTTCTGCGGTAACTAAAATCGGGTTTTGCGGTGTTCCATCATAAACAACTTCATATCCTTCATATCGATAAGGTTGACTTTGTAGATGAGAACCTGGTTGCAACAGCAAACCGCCATTGTCACCATTCGATTCGGTCAAGGCTACCCACAACTGATAGTGAGTATCTTTCAATTTGCTATAGTTATTGTCTTGATGCCAAGGAAAAGTATCTGAATTAGGTCCTTTGGCAACCGCCTGATCCCAACGTACCCAGATGTCAGGTCCAATCAAAATTTTTAGTAGATCAATGATCTTTTGCTGAGTGATGAAATGTTGAATTTTTGGACTATGAAAAAAAATACTGCTTTTGAAGATCATCGAACCTTTGGTTAATTCATCTTGCTCATATCTGCGTTTAGAATCTTTAATGTCTTGCAAGAGAATTTGCATCTCCTCTTGAGAGAAAAGTCCTTTACACACCAAAAAACCATCTTGAGCAAATGCTGTTTTAATTTCCTTCTCATTCATAAATATTGTTAGATTTTTACAAATTGTAAAATAAAATTGTGGATTTGTTGATAAATAATTAACTTAAATCTATTAAACGCTAGGTATATGGTTATGTTACACAAAATTTAAAACTAATTTAAGCGGGCAAATAAAGCTTAATGGGTACTGAAAGATTGAATCAATATCTAGGAATTGAAAAGGGTGGCGTGACTCTCTTAGACAAAGAAAGTCAGGACACAGTTGTCAGTAATTTAGCAATCTATGACCAAAAATACTCCTGTAGTGATTCGGCAGCTAATACCTTGATTGCGATCGCTCAGTTTGGCGGTCAAGCGTTTTTGGCGTTTGATTTTCTTCTGGAGTAAGATTTATTTTTAACGCTGCTGGCACTGTTTAATTCTAAATTGACCACATTTTGGGTTACATTTTTTTGGGTTAAACTACTTATTAGTTTTTTCAATACCTAGTAAGTATTATTCATAGCTATCAACTTTATCAAAAAAGTAATTAACAGCTTATAGTATTTATTTTAACTTTATAACCGAATGTTATTATTAGGATAGTAGAATAATTACTGAATTAAATATACTTTAGATATAAAGAAAAAACTACTTTTTTGAAAATTTAAACAGCAAAATATTCATGAATAAGAAACATACTATTAACCTATCAATATTACTATTATTATATTTCGGCGTAAATTTGTTTTTACCTGCTGAGGCGAAAAAGCCTCACCGTCATGACTCACAACAAGAACTAAATCATTCAGATTTCTACCTAACCCACACACAGAAAAGCAATTTAGTTAGTTTATTGCGAGGAGGCGATCGCGCTAACTCAATTTTAACTCCTAGTCTGAGGATTGAAATTAATGATCAAGCTAATTTCTTACCGCCTGGTATTCAAAAGAAATTAGCTAAAGGGAAAAGTTTGCCTCCAGGCATTGCTAAAAAAGTAGTTCTCCCTAAAACAGTAAATAGTCACTTGAATTTATCGTCCGACAACTCAGTTGTTGCCATCGGTTCTTCAGTGGTAATAGTCAACCCCCAAAATATTATTTTAGATATTTTAAACGGTGTTTTGTAGCTAAAAATTATCAGCACTCAACTTGCCAGAAAAGTTAACTGAACTGACTATGATCAATAACTAAATAATGTGTCCCTCTACAGGGGACGGGCAAGGAATTCCCTCACCCGCTCTTGGCTTTTGATGTTATGTCCTTGTGGAATTCTTGACTTTATCCCGAAAGACGGCGGTAATTACTTCTTAGTCAAGTTAGTTAACACCTGATTAGAACGTTCCACAAAAGCTTTCATTCCTTCCGCATCAAAAGCTTTCTGTGACATCAACGCCAGGTCATAAATATGGTTACACATTAAATTAACTAGAGAGTTAGCATCATCACCACCTTGAATGATTGTTCCTTTGTTTAAATCCAGTAGGTTTTGAATCAAGGGATGAGCGGTATTGATCATCAAGACATGATCTTCTGGAAAAGCCATCGCTTTTTCCTGCATTAAGGCTGCCATTTCCTGCATTCTTCTCATCGCTTCGGGTAGCAGCACCATGGCGGGAGGAGTGTCTTGGGGATTGTCGGATTTAATTGCCTGAGTTTTAATATTAACTCTGGGTTTATTCAAGGCTTTTTCAAATAGCTCCTTGAGTAATTCACTACGGGTTTTATTGGTGGTCGGATCGATAATTTCTTGGGCTTTATCGTTTTCCACCAGAGTATCATCTAGTTCCGAATCAACCCGCGCAAATTTAACTTCCGAATATTCTCTTTCCAAGAAGGGAATAAAGTAATTAGCATCAATAAAGGAGTCGAGGAATAAAACTTCCAGTCCTTGATTCTTGTACAGTTCGACGAAAGTATTCTGAGTACTGGGATCACTACAGTAATAGACCTGATTTTCCCGTTTATCCTTGTTACGTTCCAGATACTCTTGCAGGGTAGTATAGGGTTCTGTAGCTACCTGGTTTTGGTTGCCATCAACATTAGACCAAGCGTCATCTCCTTCTGTCTGTACTTCTACCTTGGGTGCCTCCTCTACTGGCGCGATATCAGGTTGATAGGTAGTGCGGTAGATAATTAGGTCTTCTACCTGCTTTTTGAACTTCTCATCGCGGATGGCACCATATTTAACAAAGGTACCTACATCCGACCAAGAGCTAATATATTTACTGCGGTCTTCATCATAAAGAGACTTGAGACGACTACCAATTTTTTTGGTGATAAAATCGGCGATCCGACGGACAGTACGATCATTTGTTAAGGCACTGCGAGAAACGTTGAGGGGAATATCAGGGCTGTCAATTACTCCTTGTAAGGGCATTAAGAATTCGGGAATAATCGCTTCACAGTGTTTACTCACAAATACTTGGTTGCAGAAAAGCTGAATTTGTCCTTTAGAAAAATCTACGTCAGGCTTGAGCTTGGGAAAGTAGAGAATGCCATTCAAAAGAAAAGGGTAATCAGTATTCAGATGCACCCACAGCAAAGGATCTTCCTGGAAAGGATAAAGATAACGGTAAAACTCCAGATAATCTTCGTCAGTTAAATCCTGGGGCGATCTTTTCCACAGTGCTTCTTTTTTATTAATCTGCTCGTGATCCAGAATAATCTTGACGGGCATAAAGTCACAGTAGGTTTTAACCAACTGTCTGACTCTTTGGGGTTCAGCGTATTCTAGTTCGTCATCCAGGAGGGTCAGAGTAATGGTGGTGCCAACGGTAGTGCGATCGCTTTCTGTCAATTCAAACTCGGGAGAACCATCACAAGACCAATGTACCGCAGTTGCCCCTTCTTGATAGGAGAGAGTATCAATCTCTACTTTAGCTGCCACCATAAAAGCAGAATAAAAACCCAAGCCAAAATGACCAATCAAATCGTTGGAGTTTTTTTCGTACTTTTGGATAAAGTCTTCTGCACTAGAGAAGGCAACCTGATTGATATATTTCTTGATTTCCTCCACCGTCATCCCAATGCCATTATCAGAGATGGAAAGAGTTTTTTTCGTTTTGTCTACTGCCAGCCTAATTTCTGGTTCGCTAATTTCCCCTTGTGTTTCACCTGCGAAGGATGCCATTTTTAGCTTAGAGATTGCATCAACCGCATTAGAGATTAATTCCCGTAAGAAGATTTCGTGATCTGTATAGAGAGACTTCTTAATAATGGGGAAGATATTCTCGGTATGAATCGAAATGTTGCCTTTTTCAAGTACAGCCATATTTATAACTACAGTATCAATCGTAAACTACTTTTAATACCAACTATTGTCTGATCGCTCGACCTGAAATGCGCTAGGATACCTCACCTGTAAGAATGCGGATTACCCTACCTAAGCAAAAAGATTTCTGGAGTTTGAGGTTCATATTTGCTGTTGTCAGAGTATCTAGCACCTTAAAATAGCTACAATTAGAGAAATTTAGAGAACACTTTGCGCAAACATTTACGGAGCATAGCTGCATGATACCTACCGTCATTGAAAGTTCAGGTCGCGGCGATCGCGCCTTTGATATTTACTCTCGTCTACTACGAGAAAGAATTGTCTTTCTGGGACAGCAAGTTACCGATGAAATTGCCAACTTGGTAGTAGCCCAACTGCTGTTTTTAGAAGCGGAAGACCCCGAAAAAGATATTTATCTCTACATCAACTCCCCTGGTGGTTCAGTATCAGCTGGGATGGGGATGTTTGACACCATGAATCAGATTCGTCCTGATGTTTGTACGATCTGTATTGGTTTGGCTGCTAGTATGGGTGCTTTTCTACTCAGTGCAGGAGAAAAAGGCAAGCGCATGAGTTTACCTAATTCGCGGATTATGATTCACCAACCTTTAGGTGGCGCCCAGGGACAGGCAACGGATATAGAAATTCAAGCCAAAGAAATTTTATATCTGAAGCAGAAGCTTAATCAGCATTTGGCAGACCACACTGGTCAACCTTTATCGAAGATTGAAGAAGATACTGATCGAGATTTCTTTATGTCTGCGGAAGAGTGTGTGGAATACGGCTTGATCGATCAAGTAATTACTCGTCGTCCTTCTGCTACTAATCCTCCTGAACTAGTTAGCTAGTAGGGAGATGGGGAGATGGGGAGTAGGGGAGATGGGGAGTAGGGAGGATTAAGTCCCTAAGTCCCTAAGTCCCTAAGTCCCTAAGTCCCTAAGTCCCTAAGTCCCTAAGTCCCTAAGTCCCCAAGCCCCCCAAATCCTTAAATCCCCAATCTTCTATCGATTGAGATAATACTCTCCACGAGGGAATAAGTCAGTATTATAAGGCTGAGGTTTCTTGGTTTGGGGAGCAAACTGACGCACATGAGCTTGACGAACATCCTGCCTCATTTTAGCTGGGTCTATTTGTGCCTGCTGTAGGAATTTAACCACTTGAGGATCTTCTAATCTTTGTAGCAACAACTCCTGATCAAAGACGATCGCCTCATTACTACCAATTAAAATCCAAAGATTTCCCCCCATCCCAACTTTAACAACATAGGGAAAAACACTTTGTATAGTTTGTTGCGCCCCTGCACCGACATCCCACTGAACAAAGAAGCCTCTAGGTTGTAGATGATTCTGTACCTCTTGAAAAAATTCTTGAGAATAGAGCATTCCTGCACGCGATCGCCAAGGTTGAATCGCATCCGCTTCAATAATGTCGAATTTTTCATTACTCATAGTGAGTTCTCTGCGTCCATCCCCCACGATAATTTCGTATCTAGGATCTTGAAATAAATGCTTTAAAGCTTTACCTGCTGATTTTTGAGCGTATTGCCGTAACACAGGTAATTCTGCCCCCAATAGCTCGATAATTTTGATTTTCTTGGTCAGGGGATTAACGCCGAAAGTGTGGGGAGTTCCTCCCGATCCCAGACCGATAATCATGATCTTTTGGGGGTTGGGATGCAAGAGTGCAGGAATACTGCCTAACAGTCCATGTATATGTAGATAGGGAAAATTAGCCTGTACCTGACCACTTGCATATAATTTCCCTGTCCCATTGGTTTCAGCGATCGCGGCTACGCTGGTAGAATCTTCCTCCACCTGAAAATAGTCTTGAGGAGCGACGGCATGTAGAGCAGCCCAAAGATGATTATTACGAGGGAAGATCGCCGTTGTCACCACGGCAAGCATAATTAAAGTGGTAATCAGCAGATTTTTGCGTAAGTTAGAGCGAATTAAAAGCAAAAAACAGATGCCGATAATGACTAAAAGCCGAATCGAGCCTGCTGTACCCAATAAATCGATTAAGACTAAGCCTGTTAATAAACTACCTAAAGTATTGCCCAAAATGCTGGCTAGATAAATAAAGCCAACTCGCTTGCCAAGTTCACCATAATTCTTCTGAACTGCTTGCTGTACCAATGGGAAATAAAACCCCATCAAGAGGCTAGGGATAATGGTAGTTACGCCAGGGATCACTAAATATTTAAATAATACCTCTGCACCTAAGTTATCTAAATCGATAAATCCTGCATCCGATCGCAAACCAGGATGAGCTTGCCAGTAAAGTCCGATGCCCCAAATGGCGATCGCTGAATAAAGAGAGATAATCCCTTGAATAATTAAAAATACTTTTTTTAGCTGACGGATATAGGCAACAGTTTTGGCACCGATCATACTGCCGATGGCACTACTAATTAAGACAAAAGCTAATAAATGACCATAAGTATAAGCATTTGACTGAAGAGCAATATCTAGAACCCGAAACCAGAGAATTTCCCAAGAAATTGCTGTAAAACCTGATAAAAATACTAATAAATACCAAGATTGCAGAGATTGAGATTGAGTTTTATTGTCTAACGGTGCGGCTGTAATTTCTGATTTACGATGCCAAAAATTACTCTGAGGAAAACGAGTCGCTAAAATTAACGCCGACATTCCAACCGTAAAGCTAAACAGCGCGCCTAAATATACCGTCTTGTCATAACCTAAAGTTCCAACAATATACCAGCCAGAAACCAACGTTCCTAAACCAGAACCAAGAGTATTAAAGCCATACAGCCAGCCAATTAAAGACGCTGCCCCCTCAGTACTACGGTTAACTGCCTTGGAGAGCATGGGTAGAGAAATTCCCATCAAGACAGTGGGAATTAAGAGACTGAGAAACACAATGCCCAAAGTTATTAATAAAGACTGAGCTAAATATTGCAGCCGCAAAAAAAGCAAATCGTAAAAAATCAAACGGCTAGCCAAGGCAAA
The DNA here is from genome assembly GCA_046050865.1 of Cyanobacteriota bacterium. Lineage (GTDB taxonomy): Bacteria > Cyanobacteriota > Cyanobacteriia > Cyanobacteriales > Xenococcaceae > Waterburya. Next base: position 7,226 of record JBJOPG010000003.1, on the reverse strand, counting down.
AGCAGCAATACCCAGGTTACAACAGCCGTAGACCATCACACATTTTTGATTACTCAGGCGATCGCTAATGGAACCTCCGAGTAAATTCCCTAAGCCTAAGCCCAATAAATATGAGGCGACAATAATCGTCACTGAACGAACATCAGAACCCGAAAACAAACCCAGCATTCTCTGCCAAGCTACCTGATATAGTAGGGCGTTAAAACCAGAAACGAAGTATAGAGCAAAGAGAAATGGTATTGCTGCAAAACTTTTCGGAAATTTTGCTTGGTTGCTTTTAGCCTTCAACATAAAACTGAGCAATAAAATCAGGCATTGCTGATTTAAATCATTAATTGATAATAATACTGTTTTTAGTCATCAGCTATCGGCTTTTTAGGAATATAGTAAACATAAGTATTTAGACAAAATTAATTACACATCTGATTTTTCCTTTTGCCCTTATCTTGATTATCCAATCTCGACTAATAAAACAATTATATGTAACTACTTACAACAGTATTTATGACTAGAACAAAGCTATTTTACTTCAGTAATAATTACAAATTCATCCTAGCTTAAACTAAAAAACTAACTTCTTTACAAGATATTTACCTGATTCTTGAAAAAGCAAGTGATTATAGTAATAAGTCAATCTTCATTTCTAGTTAATCAACAACTTAATCAAGAAATTCTGTTGATATAAAACTAGATTTAAGCATGTTCTTTTTTATTACCTAATTAAAAATATTACTGGTAGTAAAATTAAATATTTAATTTAAATTATTTTTTAGTCCTTAGCTTTTAAAACTATTATGATTGAACTTCTGTATTTTGCATCACAAATTCAGTGTGGCCCAGGTGGTAGCTTGTTAAATATTCAAGTTGATGTTTATCAGCAACAACAGTTGGTTAAGACCATGAACGTCAATGAAAAAGCTTTGATACCTGTTAATTCCGTTAACGAATTAAATTTCAAGTATAAAATTATTGATAATACAACTCGCTGCTCTTTACAAACTCCTTCTGAGATGTCCTTGAAACCTGGTGATCCCTTGCCAACTATGGCAGGTATTTATGAGCAAGATTCTGTTCAAACTTTACTTTCTGGGTTGAACAACTATGAAGAATTATTCTTAGTGGAGTTGGGTACAACTAATCGTAATAGTGCTGCTTTTGATCTGCAAGATGTAGTCTTCAAAGTAGATAATGACCCTACTGTTTCTACTCCACCTACTCCACCTACTCCACCTACTCCACCTACCATCACTTTCTTTCCCGACTAAATATTTGGACTTTGGATACTCGATCATCATATTGGCGATCGAGTATCTGCGAATCAGTATGACCTGTGAAAATTATGAAGGGTTAATTTTAATTGCTGAATTATGAGGACGGATATGTTTTCTAAGGTTAAATATTGTCTTTTGAAGAATGTGATTTCTTTAATAAAGGTATCTTATAGATAGTTCATGATCGGATTATAGTTTCCTGAAGGAAACCATAAAAATTTACACATTTAAAAAATACTATGAACAACTTCCAAAAAGCTACCACAAAGACAATTGCTTTGTTTCTTTCACTAGGGATGATGTCTTCTTTAGTAGCGTGTAATGCGGGTGAAACTGATAGCGAAGATGGTGACGATACTTCGACTGAACAATCTGCTCCTAACCAAGATGAAGGCGGTGAAGGCGGTGAAGATGGCGAGGATGATTAAGCTAACGAAGATAATTAACCTTCTCATACGTTAAATCGGCAAATTTAAATGAAGCTAATTCTGATTAAACACTAAGTGGCTTCATTTATTTTATAGTTCGACTTTTGGTATGGGGGCTTTAATCACAGCTGTTCAGTTTGTGGCTGATGCGCAATCACCCCCAGATCAATCATGGGTTGCCAAGTAATACAGGACTAGCTCTACGTGACACAATATGTCCTAATCGCCAACAAGCTAAAATTTCTGACGATTTACTTGCTACTTGCTGGACTTTCGGGGGCAGCTTTCGGCGCAGCGGCTGGGTTAAGAGCCTGTTGCTTAACTTGTTTTAAGACGACCGCATACTCTTGTCGTTCGGGATAATATTTCACCAGTTTTTCTAAAGTAGGAATGGCTTTTTTGGGGTCGGTTTTGAGGTGAATTAGAGCTAATCCTTCCAAAGCGGTGACGTTTTTTGGCTCCCGTTCTAAGACTTTTTCATAGCCACTGACCTGCGTTTTAATTTGTTCTTCTACCGGGGGAGTATTGGGATCATTTGCTGCAACATTATTGGATTTAGACTCACTGAAAACACTGCTTAGGGCAATCACCAAGGTTGAAGCTCCAAAACCCAAACCTAAAATCAAGGTTACAACACGAGATAGTTTTCTGCTGGTTGTTTCTTGCACACCTTTTTTCTTAGCCATCAAAACTACTAGCTCCTGAGTTCTATATATTTGCCTAAAATTTCCATTCGTAAAAGGCTAGTATACCTCCTGTAAATCCTAACCAACAGAGTAGCACTATAATTAGGGAACATAGCCAACGGCTACAGCCTGCCAACTGTAAATCTAGTTTGGCTAAAAAAACCGCTGAAATCAGGACAAGGAGACGAGCAAAAAAGTCTACTCGCTGGACGATCATGGCAAAAGCAAAAGCTCCAATAAAAATTGATAAAAATGCTCTTGTATCTGACTTTAGCCAATTATCTAACCCTACGGTGATTAGCAATACCGGAGAGGTGAAAAGCAACACCAGAAAAGTAATTCCCAGCACTGCCCCTCCATAGAGAATCGTGATTCTAACTGATTCTTCAACAAAATAGCTTAGGATACTCTCTTGATTGATAAAACTATAGACCCAAGGCCCATACATCCAACCTTCTGCACCATAGGTTAGAAGTAACAGCAGTAGAGAAAATACCAGAGAACAACGGGAATTTTTTTTTAACCGAATCATTAAAACAACTATTGGGTAATTGAAAATAGATCGAAAGCGGAACAGTGTTTCGCCAGACATAAAGACAACGTTGCACTGCAATTCATACTCAATTTTGTATTGCAATTGCAGTTTCAAACAGTTACTTCTCTCCCAAAGAAAACTTTTAAGACTAATGCCGCATTGCTAGAAATCTATAATCAATTACCTAATTAAATACTGATTGAGTCAGCTTTAAACTTGGTTAGCTGAATCTATGCCATGCTTTGAATGATGTAGTCAAAATAGGGAGCCGCCTCTTGAGCATCTTCTTTACTAAGAAGATCAACAGAAGCAGTCTTGAGACAGCGAATCGCATCAATCATTCCTGGTACAGGTACTTGGAGAGAATTGTACATTTCTCTTGCTCCAATCAGACCGGATTGTTCAATGGGGCCTTTATCCCCTGCCATCACACCATAGGTAACCAAACGAAGATACCAGCCAAAGTCTCGAATACACTGGTTATACTGCTTTTGTCCAGAAGCGTTGCCCCCCGCCGAACGGTATTCAGGGTGCATTCTAAACAAAGCTTTACCTGCTTGTTCAACGATTTTCTTCTCGTTATTGGCTAAGGTTTCCGCAATGCGGACTCGCTGCTCACCAGTGGTTAAAAAGTTTTTAATGCCTTCTAGTTCACCGCTACTAGGGTAGCGCAGTTCGTCATCTGCTTTGAGAATGACTTGACTAACTATGCTCATAATATCTGAATCGGTTTAATTAACTTTAATATTCTTAGTATCTCAATAAAGAGAAATCATTGGCAATATCTTGCCATTCCGTGGTCGACAAAGGTTGTTCTACTAAATCAATCTTAAAAATTGCGATCGCAGCTTGAACCAAGCTATCCGTTATTCTATCAGTCAGAACCCTCTGAAAATCGTTGGTTAACAGATCGTTTTGTGAAGGAAGTATTTCCTTTAAGTTCCCCCCTAAAGTTTCCACTAAATCTGTCCCAAATACCTGTCGATATAACTTTGGGTCTGTATTGAGCATCATCGATCCGTGTTGTAACACCGTTTTTCCTCGACGCAGTTGCGCGCTCCCAATCACTTTATTACCAGCGACGGTAATCAAATCCGCCCCCGTAGCCGTGGCGAAGCAGTTCTGGTGTTGAATATATTCTTTGGTGGCAGTACCGTAGTCTAAATTTACGCCGAGCGATCGCCATCCGGTAATCAGAAACTGACATATTTGTTGATATACTTCCAATCTTTTACCTGGAGGGATAGATGTCACGATCGCATAGGTTAAATCCCCTTGATGCAATACAGCCCGACCGCCAGTGGGACGACGCACCAAATCGACTCCCCTGCCTTGCCAGGTTAAATCTTGCCAAGCTTCAGGATATTCTTGCTGATGATAGCCCAAAGAAATGACCGCAGGTTGCCAAGTATATAGTCGGAGGGTGGGAGGGTGTTTTCCCAGGCGATGCTGTTCTAATAAATAGTGATCAATTGCCATCTGCATCACCCCTGATGTTTCAATGGTTGGTATGTAACGCCAGGTAGAATTCATAAGGTGTTGCTGATTTAAAACATGAGTTGATGATATTGTTCTTAGCTTCTAGCTCCTAGCTCCTAGCTACATGCGGCTAAAGCCTTTGTAGCTTTTTAAGAATGTAATCGAAGATTTATAATTTTCGAGTTCAAATCTTGATTCAGCAATGCCATATTATCTGCTCAAAAACTAAGTCTGTGGATAATCTGTGGAAAGCTGAGGATATCAGCTCTTTGCCTGTGGAAAAGTTCCTCGAACAATTTCAAGATTTTAAGACATACATTATCTTTTACAACGATTTTCAGTTGAATGGAACACACTAAATTTACTCTGAAAAGCTGATAGCTAAAAACTAGCAAGTTAAAAGCGTAGTATATCCAAATTAACAACCACTGTAAGTTAACTTTGAAACTTTTGTCGACTCATGAAGTTAATGCGATCGCTTAAGAGGGAGATGGTTTGATTTAAAGCGCGGTCTTGCCTGAGCTGCTTGGCAATTTTGTCACAGCTATACATCACTGAGGTATGGTCTTTGCCGCCAAATTTTTCGCCAATACGGGGGAGGCTCAAGTCGGTATGTTGTCGCATTAAATACATGGCAATATGGCGAGCATTACTGATTTCTCGTCGGCGAGAACTGCTTTTCAAATCTTCCATCGAGACATTTAAGATCTCCACCGCTACTTCCAGAATCGTATCGGGAGAAGCGGTAATTTGTTCTACTTTCGGATTCAGGGCAGAGGCAATGTTTTCCACTGTCATAGAGAGGTTGGAAAGGGAGATATAGGCGATCGCTCTAATCAATGCTCCCTCTAACTCCCTAATGTTAGAAGTATACTGACTGGCAATATATTCCACCGCCTCTCGGGGTAACCGCACATTTTCTGATTCGGCTTTCTTTTGTAAAATTGCCATGCGGGTTTCTAAGTCTGGAACCTGCACATCAGCAATTAAACCCATGGAAAATCTTGAACTCAGCCGCTCCTGTAATTTGGGAATTTGTTGAGGTGGGCGATCGCTGGCTAAGACCACCTGTTTTCCTGCTTCGTGGAGGGTGTTAAAAGTATGGAAAAATTCCTCTTGGGTGTACTCTTTGCCCTCAATAAACTGAATGTCATCCACCAGCAGAATATCGGCAGTGCGATAATGTTCGCGAAAAGCTTGAATACTATCATTGCGAATTGCTGCAATCAGATCGTTGGTAAATTGTTCCGTCGAAACATAAAAGACTTTAGCCTCGGGATTAATCTCTAGATAATAATGTCCAATTGCCTGCATCAAATGGGTTTTGCCCAATCCTACGCCGCCACAGAGAAATAACGGGTTAAAATCTCGCCCAGGAGATTCTGCCACTGCTAAGGAAGCAGCATGTACCATCCGGTTGGTGGAACCCACTACGAAACTATAAAAAGTATATTTAGGATTTAATTTATTCGGCTTGAGAGGACTATTTCCAGCCAAGATTTTTCTTTGCTCAGCAGCAAAGTCAACTGTTTTAGTCAAAAATGTCAGATCCTGCCCTTGCTGAGACTTGAGGCAAATTTCTAAGGATTTCCCTGTAACTTCCGTCACCGCATCGTCAATAATCCCCAGATAATGTTTTTGGATATGGCTCATTACGAAAGCATTGGGTGTCAAAATCGTAATGCTTTCAGCATCAAGACTATCAATCTGAGCATTCTGAATCCAAGTTTCAAAGGTGGGACTACTTAACCTTTCTTTAAGAAGCTCTAGAACCCTTGCCCATAATTGCTCTGAAGGAATTGCCACTCTGTTATCTGACCAGTGAAGATGATAGGAAGTCAAGGGAAACGCTTCTGAAGCATCTCGTACCTATAGACTTGCTAAAATTCTACCAGTAGAGTCGGCGGAGAATTGCTAATATTTACTTCCTAATCGTTAAAACTTTCTTGAGAGGCAACATACAACAAATATATATTTTTTATGATTACTCCCTCAATCGCCCAAGTCGGAGCACCCATCCTTAGAAGTCAGGCTCAACCAGTTGAGCAAATCTCAGACCCCAAGATCACAAAAATGATTGACTGTTTAATTAACACAGTGATCGCCCATCGAGGAGTAGGCATTGCTGCGCCTCAAATTAACCAACCTTATCGTCTGATGATCATTGCTTCCCATCCCAGCGATCGCTACCCCCAAGCTCCCACTATGTCGCCCACGGCAATGATTAACCCCCGGCTGCTGTCCCATGGGGAACAGATCGTCAAAGACTGGGAGGGCTGTTTAAGTGTACCCAATACCAGAGGTTTAGTCCCCAGATATCAGCAGATTGAGGTGGAATACACTTGCATAACTGGAGAGGTGAAACAGGAAATTCTAACTGATTTTGTGGCACGGATTTTTCAACACGAATTAGACCATCTTGAAGGAATTATCTTTACAGATCGCATCGACAATTCTGAAGATTTATATACAGAAGCGGAATATCGCCAAATGATCAAAAATCAACACAAAAAATAACAAGTTGATTAATATTTTGGAACAAAGCTGAAATGGCTTTGGGGCAGCAGCTATGCCATTGCAGCAAACTCTCTGAAAATGCTCTAAACAAAAGCACTTGTCGAATTATCCCCCAAAAGGTTGTAGTAGGAATTAATACTCAATATTCCTTAGCGAAAACGTCTAAAGAGCACTCTTAAGGAATAGGTGGGTGGTAAAACTTGCCTCGATCTTCGATAAAAGTGTTATTGTTAGGGATGAGAATGAACAGATTAAAGATTAAGTTTGTATCCAGTATCTAAGGGTTTCTTCCATAAAGTATTGAGCTATT
>JBJOPG010000002.1:0-57307 GCA_046050865.1 Cyanobacteriota bacterium | reverse complement strand
ACTGTTGATTCGTTTGTTGGTTCCTTGGCGATCGTTGCTGAACCAGGGGATTTAAGTCCATGACCTTTGCGAAGATCGTCAAGCGGATCTTCAAGAGGATTTTCTACAAAACTCACCCAGCCATTATTGACCCAGGTAAGATAGTTCTTGGCTACCTTGAGGGGGTCTTTGCCCATTTTTTCGGCAATATCGAGTAAGGTGGCTTTGCCGTCAACTGATTGTCGAAAATGATCTTTCACCTGGGGATTATTGATCCCCTGTAACTGTTGAGGAGTAACCACCGGAATTGCATCCATGGAAGGTATTTGGGGCGCATAACTTTGCCAGATTTGCTGGCGATGTTTTAACTCCTGTTGCATATCGCTCCAGTTCAAACCATGTTGATCTGCGCCATAGCTCAGTTCTAAATCAAGATTGACATTCCATTGCGCTTCTCCAGGATAGGCAAGAAACTTTTCGATGATCAGTAAAACCTCGGTATTGATTAGAGCCTCTACTTCTTGCCAGGTAAAAGCTCTCATCCTAATCAACATCTCCAGCAATTCAACAGCTGAATTAGGTTTTGTCGCTCTCTGCACCGCTACCGTTAAGGCAGCTTTAATCAATTCTGGTTTTAGAGTCTCACCGATTTTCTGACACAGCTCTGAAGCCTCAGGAACTTTAGTACCACCGTAAACTAAAGCACCATTGCGTAAAATTAGAATGCTGGAACGCTGCTTTTGCCAAGTAGCAACCTGGGTTGTTAAGCTCAAAAATCCACTACTGTTCTTTTTAAATAAAGAATCAAGAATAGAAATAAGCTGATGAGAATTGTATTTTTTTGCAGACATTATTAGTTCTTCTTGACCTTCATAATGCAAGAACCACTAGCGAGTAAATATAGGATTAAATATAGATAGAACTATAGTTCCCAAAAAAGCGACTTAAATCACATAATTGATGGATTTAAATCAACAGCTCTAAGTTTTAAGCCTTAGACTTTTAAGTCTTTATTGTCGCCACAGAATAAACCAGCGATCGCCTTGGTTGTTGGGAAATTCTGTTCTACACTTAAATGTCTAACTATCCCTGTAAATGTCTCGGTTACAATCGCTACTTGAGAGAACTTGAGAAGAAAGTTACTATACCCTAAAAAAGGGCGGACGATGGGACTTGAACCCACGAATGGTGGTACCACAAACCACTGCCTTAACCACTTGGCTACGCCCGCCATGCATATCGCTTAGGTATTATAGCACCATTGATTAGCATTTTGCGTTGATGGTTTAAAATTAAAATCAAAGGAAAAGCATCTTTGAAATACATGGCACTAAAAAAAATCGGTACAGTAGGCATAATTTTGGCGGGGATAGGTGCGATCGCCATGGCAACCAATCCAGGGGAAGCAGGATATCAAAAGTATGCGGGGGAAAAGATCAAAACCGAGTTAAAAGATAAGATCTGTACCCAAGTAGCAGTAGATTTGGGGGTATGGTTAGAGGGTCAATGTCATATTCTGATCAGTACCGCTAGCCCCTATTTAGCAGAAGTTATTAGTCAACAGACTCAGCGACAAAACTTTTACCTCTTTAGTATTTATCAAGGGGATCTAACCCTTCCTGAGCCGTTACCCAAATATCATGTGGCGACCATTGGTATATTTGGTAACTACCATACTTATCAAGCCAAAAAACTTTAACTAGCTACAAGGTCTAATATTATTTGAAAAAAAACTATCCTCCGCGCTAGCATAATCGTTGAGTTCCAAACAAGATAACCGCTAAAAATATACTCAACATACTGATAAATCTTAAATTCTAATGACAGATAAATTAATTAGAGCCGTAGCTGCCGATGGTGGTATCAGAGCAGTGGGAGTGATTACCACTGACCTCACCGAAGAAGCGAGACGCAGACATAAACTCTCCTACGTAGCTACCGCAGCCTTGGGAAGATCGATGGCATCAGGATTGTTATTAGCTTCCAGCATGAAAAAAGAAGGCTCTAGAGTTAATATTCACGTCAAGGGAGATGGCCCCTTAGGGACAATCTTGGCTGATGCAGGATTAGACGGCACGGTACGGGGCTATGTGCAGCATCCCCATGTTGAGCTGCCTCCTAATGAGCGCGGTAAATTGGATGTGGGCAAAGCTGTCGGGCACAATGGCTATCTCCATGTAGTTCGAGATGTGGGTTATGGACAGCCCTATTCCAGCACGGTTAGCTTAGTTTCTGGGGAAGTGGGGGAAGATGTTGCCAATTACTTAGTCACTTCAGAACAAACTCCTTCGGCACTCTTGGTAGGAGTATTTGTCGGCGAGAGGGGAGTTACGGCCGCAGGTGGGCTCTTACTTCAAATTATGCCCAAGGCAGCCAGAGATCAATCTTTGGTGGAGCTATTAGAATCTCGTGTAGCACAATTATCTGGATTTACTCCTCTATTACAAGCAGGTAAAAGTCTAGAAGAGATGATGCAAGAACTTTTGGGTGATTTAGATTTATTTATTTTTCCTGAGTTTTATCCTGTCAGTTTCCATTGTGGTTGCTCCTGGAAAAGAGTGTTAGGTGCCTTAAAAATGCTAGGAACGGCAGAGCTACAGGATATGATCGAAAAGGATGAAGGGGCAGAAGCAATCTGCCAGTTTTGTGGAGAAGTGTATCAAGCAGATGAAACTCAACTAACTCAGCTAATCGTCGAGCTGCAAAGGGAGTAAAAAGAGTAAAAGTAGCGCTAAGAGGTGTGGATTTAACAAAATTACTCTTACAATCAGTTTGGTTGTCTTATATAAAGTCAGTTATCAATTTGAGTGTGAACAGCAAAAGAGTTCAATTAATTAGACTAATTGATTCTCTGGCTCAATTCCAAGAGCTGAAGATCTTGCTTTAAGCAAAACTTTATTGACTTGATACATTCACGATATATACTCAACAAAATCAGGTGATAAGATGAGTTACGATTTAACCTTTTCCTGGCTAAATCGAATAGCAAGGTACTGGCATCACACTCAGATAATTTATGGCGATAAATCAAGAACCACAAAACTCTGGCTCAGATGCAACAGGCAAAGACTCAGAGGATAAAATCAATAGTAAAAACAATAGTAATCTACCACCAACACCAGATCTCCAGTCTGATCTGCCAGATTTCTCAGAGAATGTTTTGATGCCAGTGACTCCTCAAACCCCCTTCCCGAAAACTCGTCCTTCAACAACCCCTCCAGTTCAGCGCCCAAAAAGACCGTTTTGGCAGATCTGGCAATTCTGGGGCATACTCCTAGTTTTAGGCTCTGGCGTAATTGGCTATAGCGCCACCTCTATGCTGTTGAATCTGCCAAAAACTCAGAACTGTGATAAAGTTTTTTGGCCTTTTGCCTCGGCATCAGTCCGCCTTTATTGCGCTCAATCCGCTGCTGAAGATAAGGACTTAGAAGGTTTACTCTCAGCTATTAAATTGGTGGCAAGTTTACCCAAAGACCACCCCCTACGACCCGAAATTGACCGTAATGTTGATCGCTGGGCAACTTCGATTCTGGAACTGGGGGAAGCTCAGTTTCAATCAGGAAAATTAGATACCGCGATCACCACCGCCAAAAAAATTCCTAAAAATGTCTCGGCACAGAAGCTAGTGGCAGAAAAGATTACTCGCTGGAAATCGATTTGGGCAAAAGGGGAAGCAACTTATCAAGAAGTGGAGAAAAAACTCCGCGAAGCCGATTGGAATGGTGCCTTTTCTTGGGCAGTTCGCTTGACCGATAGTCCTAATGAATATTGGGCAACCACTAAGTACGAAGAAAGTATCAATAATATCAACATCGCCCAGGAGGAAAACGCGAGTATCACCAAAGCTCAAACTCAAGTTTCCAGTGGTACTATTGATGATCTGATTTTGGCGATCGATAAAGCGGACGATATTAAGCCCAATAGCTATGCCTATGACCAAGCTCAAGGGGTGATCGCTCAAGCCAAATCAAAACTAGTAGCGATTATTGAGCAATTAATTAAGCAACAGGAATGGAAAGAACTGCTTCAGGTGACAGCTCGTGTTCCCCGCAGCTTAAACTTAGAAAAACGCAATCGAGATTGGCAGATTTTAGCCAATGCTGGCTCTAGTGCCAAACTAGATACGGTATTTGGTATGGAAGAAGCCATCGAAGAGATCAAACAATTAGACAAGAAGAGTGAATATTACGAGTTGGGTCAAACCCTCAAGAATCGCTGGAAGTTAGAGATCAAAGATATTGCTCATCTCTCTAAAGCCAGGGATTTAGCTAGAGTGGGAACGATCGCCAGTTTCCGAGATGCGATCGCTGAAGCGGACTTGATTCCTAGTGGTAATCCTCGTTATGGTGATGCCCGTAAACAAATCGCTGGTTGGCGGGGAGAAATTCAGACCATTGAAGACCAACCCATCTTAAGCCGAGCTAGGGAATTGTCCTATGGCAATAATATTGGCGCTTGGCGCAGAGCGATCGCCGAAGCTAGTTTAATCACCAGTAGCAGTCCTCTATACGGTGAAGCCCAAGATGATGTTGAGTCTTGGTACAACAATATTCAACGGGTAGAAGATCAACCGATTTTAGATGAGGCGGAATCTTTCGCTAATGCTAATAATTATCCCGCAGCTATTGCCGCAGCGAAAAGAATTGGTTCAGGTAGAGCTTTATATTCCGAAGCCCAGAGAAATATCGCTCTTTGGCAACAGGAAATAAATGGGCAAAGATATCTCCGAGAAGCCACAGATTTAGCGGTTACCGGTACCCCAGAAGCTCTGGCTAGCGCCATCCGCACTGCCAGACAAGCCTCTAGTAATAGTTCGGTACATTTCCAGGTCGTCCAGGATGTCAACGAATGGTCTGAGCAGATTCTGGCGATCGCCAGACAAGCTTCTTATGATTCTCTGGAGCGGGCGATCTCGATCGCCCGACAAGTTCCTTCGGGTACCACTAGTTATGTCCCTGCCCAAAAAGAAATTAAAGTCTGGCGAATTAGACTGAACCCCCCCCAACCAGAGGCAATCCCCCCCACCTTTAAGTTAGATAAACTTGAAAAAGATCGGGAGGAGGAAGATAATTAAATTGCTAACCGAGGTTACGCAATTTAGGGACTTAGGGACTTAGGGACTTAGGGACTTAGGGACTTAGGGAGAGTACATTTGATTTGTCAACTAACTAGCAATTATTTTTTTAGTGGCGCTGCTGGATCAATGTATGATTTGACTATTTTCGCTATGCAAGCAAATCAGCTAAAAAGCTAAAAGCTAATAGCTAGGAGCTAATAGCTACGGAAAAAATTACTCTTCGGTTTTATACTTCAAATCACCAACGCCTTTTAAGTCAATGCCCATTCCTTCTCGTCGCACTCTTAGGTCATAGTAAACAACTGCCTTAATGGCTTGCCAGAAAGGAATCGTCAAAGCCCCTCCTGCAAAAATCACCAGCAGATAAAGTATGCCGCCAATACCTGCAAGACCAGGGGCGCTATCTAGTCCTATGCCAATAATCCCTTGGAGGATGGCGCTGGCTATCTGGATTGCTAATAGAATTGGCAAACTAACTAGAAATCCAACTAGAACGACTAATTGAATTCGACCAGCAGAACCTTTAGTTAAATTCCAACTTCTACTAATGGCACTAGTGACAGTTATGTTTTCTTCCACTGCCAAGGGCAATTCCACCAGCAGTAGACGAGATATTAGCCAGGACAAGCTAAACACAAATAATAAGATAGCAGCAATGGCGAATAATATACCTGCTAAGATGCCAATGCTGCCTGAATCTTGGTTAAAAACAAAACTCAATCCAGCACTCATCAGACCAATGATGATGATCAGGGGAATGATCGCGCCGAACACAATTAAACCGACAAATATTCCCGCCACTAAAAAATCCCACATCTTCGGTTTAACCTGACGTTGAGCATCCTTAACGGGTTCGGGCTGTTCCGTAACTTCTCCATAGGCTAAACGAGCAATCGTCCCCATCATGGCTGAATATTTTGCCCAGCCATAAACGGGCACTAAAATCCACAAATATCCTAAAAATGCTGACTTAAAATAGGTTTTAAAATTATCACGATAAATACGTAATCCAGCAGTCACAATATTTCCAACACTTAAGGGTTTCATACTTAATCATTAACTCCTAGAGGTGATTCATTATTTAGCGACTCAATTAATTGGATTTAATTAGATTATTTAGATTATTTAGATTATTTAATTTAATTTCATTAATTAAGAGCAGTAGTTCAATCTTTCCCCAAAAAGCTGTACAACTTACTATAAAGCTCGCTGATCTAACTATTTAGTACATTAATTAGTAAATTAAAATCCCATGATCAATCAGGTAATCGGCATCGATTTGGGAGGCACAGCAATTAAACTAGGGCGTTTTTTGCAGGATGGTACTTGTCTGGAGACAATTTCCCTGTCTACTCCTCAACCTGCTAACCCTCAAACCGTAGTCAAGGCGATCGCTCAAGGAGTTCAACAGCTTAATCTAAATCGTACCTGTAAAGCGATCGGGTTAGGAATGCCTGGCCCCACGGATAAAGCTCGACGGATTGCCAGAAAATCGATTAATCTTCCTGGCTGGGACGATGTACCCGTGGCAGACTGGTTAGAAGCACAAACAGGATTACCTACCGTCTTAGAAAATGATGCTAACTGTGCGGCAATCGGCGAAGCTTGGCTCGGTGCAGGAAGAGCATTTGCAGATTTTATTTTATTAACTTTGGGAACTGGTGTGGGGGGAGGAATTTTCCTCGATGGCAAACTGTTTACGGGTCGCGATGGTGCAGCAGGGGAATTGGGTTTAATCACTTTGAATCCCGATGGTTATCCCTGTCGTAGTGGCAATCAAGGCTCTTTGGAGCAGTATGCTTCCATTGGTTCAATTCAGCGTCGAACGGGTCAAGAACCTGCAACAATGGGGCGATTAGCTCAAGCAGGAGATCTTGCTGCTCTTGAGTTTTGGCAAGACTATGGCAGAGTTTTGGGAGCAGGTCTAGCTAGTTTGGTATATGTGCTTACCCCCGAAGCGATCATTATTGGTGGGGGCATTAGCGCTAGCTGTGAATTTTTTCTGCCCAGTACTTTAGCTGAAATCAAACGACGAGTAGTTTCACCCTCTCGTGTTGGTTTACAGTTGCTTCCTGCTCAGTTGGGTAACGAAGCAGGGATGCTAGGCGCTGCCAAACTGATTTGGCATGAAATTGCTGAACAGCGAATCAAACTATAGAGTCAATCAAACAATTAAGTTTCCAGAGCTTCCTCTTTGCTGCAACTGCTGTAAATTGTAAGTCAAAGGGTAAATCAAAGGTTTTGATCGTAATTAAGAGGCTTTAATCATGCTGAAATTTTACTATTCTCGTCTTTCCATTAATGCCCGTCGAGTTTGGGTAACTTTATTAGAAAAGAAACTCGAGTTTGAACCAATTTTATTAAAACTAAATGGCGATCAATTCCAGCCAAGTTTTTTGGAACTCAATCCTTTTCTTTCTAATCTTTTTTTTGCCGAAGTTCCTTCACCAGTTCAAAAAATAACATTCTGGTCAATTTAAACAGGATACGAGTTAGTGCATCTTTACCCTTGACTGATTTTCTGAGTTCTTGATAGCGATCGCTTAATTCCTGTCTCAGGGGATTATGTTTAATATTTTTGGTGCGAGATAGCACAGCGACCGACCAAATATAGAGATGAGAACGAATGATCCCGTTGCCGTGAAACTTGCGTTTTACCTTATTCCCAGACTGTTTATAGCTGTAGGACAGACCGCAAAAAGCTTGAAATTTTCTGAGGGAACGAGGACGTTTTTGCAGCTTGTCACTAGAGCGTTCGTATTCTACCCAAGGCTTACCATCTAGTAGAAATTTGTCGAATGGATAAAGGTTGAAAAGCAGTAAGGCTCTAATGTTTAGCCCAAAACCAAATCTATCAAACACCGCATGATAAGCATCGAATTCTGATAGGTTGATGGCATCCGCGATCGCGTTAATGGTTTGAGTAATACGCAATTCCAAAGAAATTAAAGTTTGAGCATGATCACGAGTGTAATCAGAGATGAAAATTCCTAAGTCTGGTGCTACCGATAGCTTATATTTCTTGTTATAGCGCGCGTTTTTGATGCCTGTAGCTAACCAATAAATGATCGGCGTGTAGCCCTTGACTTCAGATATTTTCATCGTGTGACGCGCGGCTTCAGGAAACTCGTAGCTTAATCTTTGTCGAAGTTGGGCAATCAAGCCTGTACGGATTTTTTGGAGCTGTTCTTTAGCATTAAATAATTCTCTAACCCTTGTAATAGCGTCGTTTACGGTTAACTTAAGAAAACGCTTTTCCCCGTGAATATCAATAAAGCGATCGTCAAAATACGAAGCAGCTAGACATAGCGCATCCTCTTCATCTCGTTTATTGGTGAATCCGTAGCTACCGCGTTGTTTATCAAGATCGTTGTGCCCAACCCAGTAAATAGGTATCTGGTATTTTTTGGCAACGGCTACCCAAAATTGGCTATACCAATAGCCTGTAGGCTCAAGAACTATGCCCGTCGGGTTAAAAGATAAAAGTTTTTCGACACCAGCGCGGTCACAGTCAATTTTAAAGAATTGTTTAGCGTTGCGTAACTGCTTATAGTGGTGTTGAATATTGTCAGGAAAAGCTTCTAGACAGCACAAAACAGCCGATCCACGACCGACATCAAGCCCTAGTATTCGATTAAACATATAATGGGTGTAAGTTATGGGAACGCTGATCGGCTTGTGAAACACCCAAAGGATTTATCCTTTTTCTTTCTAAAAGCACTGTGTCCGCGTTTTTTTATGGGTAATTTTGGCTTGTGAAAAGGAAAAGCACAATCGGCTTATTTCATCATAAAAGCGCAATACATACCCATACGAAAGGTTTGGAAGCTCCCGCGACATCTATAAGATGTTTCGATCGCTTTGCCTACGCGATCTCATCAGGCGGCTAACTCGGTTATATGCTTTGTCGATTGCGTCTTGGATATCAACTTCTGTAGCGATCATCGTATTGTCAGATTTTTGCATTTGCAAAAAATAGAGATACTCCCCGCTTTTCTGCGGTGCTATACCTCGCACAATAAACGGACTACTAGGGATGCGATTACCTATCTGATATTTTGGTGGTTCACTCATCAATTTTCATCACATCGCTATAGTGCAAATTAACGCTAACTAGTTCCCCGAAATCAACTGATATTACGGCAAGCTCAGAAAAAACATAGCTAACAGTTCCTATCGCGCCGTAATTTGCAGGGGAATCGTATCGAATTACTTGGACGCGATCGCCTATTTCATATTTGGGTTCACTCATCTAAGGTTGGTCATATTTTAAGCATTTTTGTCGATAACAGATATAAGAGACAATAGCAGCATCAAGCTTAAAACATTGAATTCCCGTTCACCGTATAAGCTTGGTGTTTTTTATTGTCTTTCAACATGTGATAATCACATGTGATTATGCTATGATTTCCTCAAGAAAAAGTCAAATAAATCCTGAAAAGATTCCTATGAAGTGGATTCGTGAAGAACTAGGCATGACTCAAATGGAATTAGCTACAGCATTAGGTGTAGCTACCAGTAAATTAAGTGCTGCCGAAAATGGTAAGTCAGAACCAGTTTTCACAATGAAACAAGTAAAAATACTTTGTAGCTTATTAGGCAAGGGTATTGATGAAATGCCTGAGTATCTAGGAAGAGATTATTTGACTAAATAATTAAAACCCAGGCTCGCATATATCAAGCTACGAGCCTGGGTTATCCAATTCATGTAATTAACTAAATACTAACAATGACCTGGAATAAAAAAAACGATCAATTTGCCTTGTCCTGTGGATTAAGACCATCTTCAATCATGATGCTTAGATGGATTCTACGACGCGCGAAACTCAACCAAGTCGATGAAATTGAGATAGATTTGCGAGTTTTCAATTCTTGGGTAGGGAAATTTAGGAATAAGGAATACGATCGTAAAACTCTCAAAGAAGCGTTGGGGCAACTGGACGAACTGACCCAAGGGCACATTCTTATCTCTAAAACCTACACTTGGGCAATTCATAAAATCATTGTACGTCCTCTGTTCATGGTAAATTCCCAAACTGGGAATAAGGTTCCCAAGCTCCCAACGGGGGAATCAATGTACAGCGATGATCACAAGAAAAGACTGTTTGAACAACAACAACAAGATATATCTAAGTTAGATACCATTCTGAATAATCTAGGTATCAAATTCACTTTGGATAACGTAACCAAGTTATGGCGAATGGCGGGAAAATCTTTCTCAGAAGTTCAAACTGCTATTGAGTATATGTTACATGCTCATAGCACTCAAAAGACTCCTGTATCTAATGCCAATGGCTGGTTAGTTGATTCTTTCAAGTATGGCTGGCATAAAGGCTTTAACCTAAATTATCAAGTAGAGTTACCAAGGTTTGTAAGTAACTCGGAGATAGCCAATTTTGTAAATGGTTTAATTGGTTCAAAGCCTAATATGAACCATTGATTTATCTAGGTTTGCTCAATAGGATATAGAAAATTGGAGCAAGTAACATGAGCAGCCGTGAGCAGTTGTGTCTCTTTGATCCTGTTATCGACAGCGATCCTGTGTCGATAACGGATAATGTTAGCGAACCTCAAAGCGCCAAAAGAAAAGCTATCGAGCGATATTTAGAGCGGGTAAATAACGAGCCGCTTGCCTGTGTGACTAAGTACAGCCCTGGGGGTAGAAAGAGCGAATATTATCGCTTGTCCTATCGAATTGGGCGTAAAGTAAAGCACGTTCACTTGAGAGGGGGAAATGTTCGATCAGAACTAGCTACTTATCGAGCTAATGCCTTGCAGGAAATTATTGATCGCGGCGCCGAATTAAGCGAGGTACTGGCGGCGGTGGCAACTTTTAACGGCTCCTGCGGAAATGTTGCACATGGCGATCGCCTATCCAAATCGTAGTTTCTTCCAGATATCCCGTCGTAAATAGGTTATAGCAATGAACCCTGGTGCTATTTGTAGAACAGCCTGTGATAACTGCTAATTCACCAATAGAAATCCAATCATCGGGTTCTTGGGCAAAATGAGCAATTATGGTATCGCGATTTCTTTGCCCTTGCTTTCCGCGATAGGGATCAGGTTTCATGTGGTGGAAAGGGTGGCGATCGCCCTGGCACAATCCACAGGATCGTTGTCTAAATAACGGCGCACGGTGTTAATTGACATCCCCATAGCCTCGGCGATAGTGACGATGGATACCCCAGCTTTTCTTAGCTGGTTAATTACCCAACGGCGGGAACTATGGGTGCTATAGCCACTAACTCCCAGATCTGTCAAAATTTCCCGCCAATAATTATCTACAGCATTGTAGGAAATATGACCCGCGCGGCTATTGGTGGGAAACAAATAACCATCACTTTGATGTTGATATTTTTCCAAGTGATAAACCAGATCGGGGTGGACTGCCACCTGGCGGGTGGCAGCCACGCCATGTTTTGTAGATTTGCGGATTGAACCAGCAAATGTAATTATGCTAAGTACTTTGCCGTTTTGGTCATAAATATCTTTGACCCGTAACTGACAAATTGCCCCCATTCGCTCCCCAGTGTAAAGAGAGATCTCAAAAATTAACCGTTGCGCTGGCGACTTGAGATGCGATCGCATTTGCCTAATTAATTGGGATGTCCAGATTGCCGCTTGACCTCTTCTATTATTTTTCATCTTAAATATAAGGTTGGTTATTTGCATTTTTAAAGCTACAAATAACCAACGAGATTAGCAATATAGTTTCAAATAATCGCTTCAGTTTAAGAGAGAGTATGAGTTTTCGTCATCGGTAAATCTAGGTATTCTATCTAGAATACCAAGTCATTTATTAATAGTTAATTGGGAAAACTAAGGTAAATTCTTAGCAGACTTAACTAACTATGGCTGATTTAACTCTGGCCCAAAGATTTGGCTCTAACGTTTCTTTTAACGAAACGACCAAGCTGATGACCATCGACCTCAATAATCTAAGCTCTATTCTTATTGGGGGTACAGATTATGGTGTAAACGTTAGCGCTATGACTAACGCCAATAAAAATGCCTATGCTTCTCGTATCCTTTGGGCATTGCTACAGCTACAACGGGTTACCCAACCTGCTGATAATAATGACAATACGGTAGGGGTTTTTATTGCTAACCAAGGCAAACGCGCGGCACTGCGTAATAATATTGCTCAAACTGGCTTCCAACTTGTTGCTACAGCGTATAAAAATGACACAGAAGGCAGTGAACTTGACCCTGATGCAATTAGCTAGTGGCTGCATATTGTCAAAATAGTTCGTGTGGCACGGTTAATTATCGCCCCTATGGGGGCGGCAAAATTCGCTGGCGCTATGGCACGGAGCCATGGCAAGAGATTATCGGCGCGGATAATTACGAGATAAATCCTCTTTATGGGTCGCCTAAACAATATGTTTGGTCTTATGACATGGGTAGAGCAATTTTATCCTATAGCTACATCACCCCTGGTAGCAATTATCGCTGTAACAATAGTCCATCAAGTTTACGTCAATGCGAAGGCATTTTCCTAAATCCTAGAGGTTCATCAGATCTTAGCCGCAAGGTTTCGAGCGTTTTCGCTCCTATTTATAAATATCGAGTAAGTAACCAGGCGATCGCCGATCTTGCTTGTTATCCTGGCGGTCAAACCCCTGCTGATTTTTATTGTGGTATCCCCACAGGATATCGACAGGTGGACATTTTGTGTCACGGCATAGGCACTTATAGTTCAACTCCCGTCTGGGTTAATACTTGGTTAGGTACTAAAAGTTTTGGGGCTAGCGCTCCTGGATATATGCTCCAAGTGCCTCACGGGGGAGAATATTCTGTCGTTTATAATCCGTTAGCTAATACTTATGTCGGAGTAATTCCTGGCAGTTACGACTGGAAATATTTTAATTTTATTACCACTGCTAATGTTGCTCCGACAAGCTACTTATTAAATATTTTTGACAAAAACGGCGCTCTAATCAGGGCAGAGACAAGGGCAACTTATCCTGAAGTACAAGTTATTCCCTGTAGCTTATCTACTGAGACAAAGGCGATCGTCATCAAAAAACTTGCCAATCTCGAACGAATCGAAATCAATAATACTGGCATTCCTTCAGAATGCTTAAACGTATACACTTCAGGGATTACCACCGATTTTCAAGCTCAAATCTGTTCCTCTCCAGGCTGCCCGCCTCCACAGTATGAGGTGATTTGTTGTGCTCCGTGTCAATCCTGCCCTGCTGGCACCTGTGCTGTTCAATGTGGCAACCAAATTTGCTGTTACGGCGCGGATGGCATATCAAAACAATCTATTGCCCTGGCTAACTATTGTCCATCATGAGTAATAATTGCCAAGACCTAGCCACCAAGGCAGATATCGCTAATCTTTATGCGCTAATTAATCAACAAGCGGCGCGCATTGATGCCCTCGATGCTGAAATCCAAAGGATCAAAATTGAAATTATCGCAATCACCGCAGGACTAGCAGCTTTAATCGGCGTGATCGCCGCGCCGTTGATTGCTGCTGCTATATCGGCGGTAACCGCACAACTAGGGGCATTAGCCGCTAGTTTGGGGGCGGCGATCGCGGGACTTCAAGCGGAAGTGGCAGTAGTAGCGGTAGAAGCTAGTGGTGCTTTGGCTTTGGCTACAGCAGTACAGGCAGAAATTGTAGTGGTGGAAGCAGAAATAGTAGCTGTAGGCGGCGTAGCAGGATCTGCCTTGACCGTTGCCACAGCTACTCAAGTTGAGTTAATTTCATTGGCGACCATTCTACACGGGGAAATCATTGGTGTAAGTGGTATTGCCACATCTGCCTTATCCTTGGCGACTTTATTACAGGGTGAAATGATTGGCGTGGCTGCTACAGCTAGTTCTGCCCTCTCTTTAGCAACGGTGGTTCAAGGGGAAGTAGGGATATTGCAAGGTGAAATAACCTTGGTACAAGGGGAAGTGGGGATATTGCAAGGGGAAATTGCCGCAGTGCAATATGAAATTGCATTTGTCGAGGCGACAGCGGTGGGAGCAGCATCTCTAGCGGAAACTGCCTTTACCGAAGCTTTGGCAGCGCAAGGTGAAGTAGCATTTTTACAGGCTGAGGTAGTAGCCTTGCAAGCTGAAGTGACCACGGCTTACGCTGTAGCAGTTGAAGCCCTAGAAATGTCCTTTGCTGTTGGTGGTCAACTAGCAGTAGTTCAAGCTGGAGTTAACGCGGCTATTGCTGAGGCGGCGGCGGCATACGTGGCGGCAGCGGCGGCACAAGCTGAGGTGATTGCGCTAGAAACTCAGGTGATCGGCGTTCAGGCTGAAGTGGGAGCGGTTCAAGCTGAGGTAGTGGGACTAGAAGCCCAAATAGCCGCTCTTGAGGCGCAAATAGCCGCGCTAGAAGCTCAAAATATTGCCGAACAAGTCGAACATAGAGCCTTTGATGGCAAGTTTATGTTTATCCAAGCGGAAATTGCCGCCCTCGAAGCGCAAATTTTACTGCTGAAACTTACCCCAGGTGTTCCAGGCGCTCCTGGTGCCCAAGGTGTTCCCGGGATCAATGGGCGCGATGGCATTGATGGCGCTCCTGGGGTTCAAGGTGCTCCCGGCATAAATGGGCGCGATGGAACCGATGGTCGTAATGGCACCGATGGACGGAATGGAACCGATGGGCGCGATGGCACTGACGGACGGGATGGGATCGACGGCGGTGGTGAAGTGCCCCCAGGTGGCTGTGGAATTGAACTGCTAATCGTGAACGATAAATTGAAAGCAAATTTGACCGTGGGACTTTGTAATAGCTCTAGCGAGGTGGAAATTTTGGAATTCGTGACTATCGATGTTGAACAAATTTCCTGTGAGGACGGGCAAATCAAATCAGAAATAATTCAAGTGGCAGTGCTCAAAGGCACGGCAGCGGCAGAAATCGAAGCCTATCGCGCCCGTGCAGAAATTCTCAAAGCACAATGCACCTTTGAACCTATAGCGGCGGTGCCTGAGTGGTGGCAGCTTAGACCTGAAGGCAATCGACCACAGTTAATAATCCAGTTTGGCGAACTTCGTGCTGATGGCAGCATCGGCAAAGCCATGTATCCGCTGACCATCCCGCATTTTAGCGGCACCAAAGAAGAGGCTAAAAAAATTGATTTTAAATGGCGCAAAGGCTCCATTGAAGGGATTCTAACTCTAAAAGACAACAGCAAATTAATTGTTAATGCTGTGTCCAAGCAGGAAGCTGAAAAAATTATTGGTCTGGCATCTCAGCATGTAAAAGCTGCCCAATTAGTAGATAGTTTTACCAAAATTGGCGAGCGCAAAGGTCAACCCTTTAAGCAAATTACAGTAGCGCCAAAGGTGGCAAGATTTTTCGCCGAAGGAGCAAAATCAACTAATCCGACTTGGGTAGTGCGGCTTGATGAAAAGGATTAATTTTAAATCTAAGGATGATTTTGATTGGGGTGAATATTGGGCAGATCAGGCAATTCCTTTGTGTGAGGCTGCCGAAGCGCTTAATTATTCTGCTTCGCAGATAATTCGACAGATTCGATTAGGCAGAATCAAAGGCTACAAATCTAAAGGTAAATGGTTTGTTGTGCTGCCAAAAAACCAGCGAAATTGATCAAAGGTTTGATCCCGTCAGTCCCTTAAGGCTCAACCCTCGTAATCGTTGTCAAACGGTGGATACGGCAGTTAGAACCAAGGAAGAAAAAATATCACAAAATAGCTCACAAAATTACTTTTTTTTGTAGAAAAATATGGCTAATTTTAACCCTGGTACTGGCACTATTCAGACCACTACTTTAGAAGGCGCTGCTTTGATTGCGGCTCAACTATTGCAAGATCTCGAAGAAGCTGAAGTAGCTAACCAGAATAATATCGCTGTTAACTATTTTACTGGCGATAAAACTGTTCAAATCCAATGGACTACTCCGATTGTCACTAGTTTGTCTGCTGATGGAAAATTGCAAATTGCTGCTGAGGCTTACGTTACTAGCATTTTTCAGGCTGGTGGCGATGTCAAATCAACAGCTTTAGTCCCTGCTACTTTAGAAATTTTTCAACGCTTACAAGCTTTAGAAAAAGCCGCAGAAGATCCCGCAGATCCTGCTGCTAAAAATAAGGTGCAAATATCCTATGACATCGATGCTTTAACTGGCACGGTTAACGCTGAATTGCCTATTGATTTTGCTGTGGCTGCTGGGACTGTTCAAGTGTCTGCTGTCACTTATTTATAAGGAGGAATAAAAAATGGCTACTTCTAAATCAGTTGGCGATCCTCTAGGCGCAGACAAAAAACCAGGCTCAGACGCACAGGTAGACGCTAAAGACTATGTAATGTATGTGGTGGAAAGCACCCGTCATTGGTTTTATGCGCCCCGCAATAAATACAAAGACATTGATAAAGCTTTAGGACTCAAAGAAGTTAAACCCGATTCTACCGATGGCGAAAACGCGCTAAAACTTGCTGGGGGTCAGGGTTATATCCGCGTCATGGCAAGGTTGAAAAACGGCGCTTCTATTAGTCTGGTTTGCGATCCTCAAAAACTGGGCGACGTGATCGGCGGCAGTGGTGGAATTGGTAACGATGGTTCGGGTACTGGCGAAAACAAAAAAGTCTATGGCGTAGGTGTGCGTCGAATTTATATTCCTAAACGCCGCGTATTAATTTAATTTATTTGGCTTAATTTATGGCTTTAAAATTAGTCAAAAAGTATAGCCGAAAAATTATTAATCAGGAATCTTTTTTGATTCCTTTGATTTTTAAAAGCGAGTATTTAATAATATTGGCAAGCTGTCAAAATTGCCGTGCTACATGGCATAAAGCAGGGTATTTATCACAATATGTCGATACTTTACCCCTTAAAAAGGTGCAGTTGCTTGATAGCAAATTAATATTATTAAACTCGCCAATAATGCAATCTTTTGTTTTGTATCAAGTGGGATATCAGTTAAAGTTTAATCCCGTTGATTGGCTAAAAGAATTAACTTTAGAAATATACGAACCAAATATGAGTCTTTATCAAAGCGAAAATGTAAGTAGCAACCCTGCTGATTTTACAGGGCAGTCTACACCGTTTGAATTTGCTTTAACAGCAGTAGCTGTATCAGTCTTACCCGTCAATCCCAACCGCAAAGGTTTAGTCGTTAGAAACAGAGGGAATAAGGTTGCTTATCTGGGGTTTGCAGCCACAGTTACTGATAAAAATGCTCCTTATTCAATTCCTGGCGGCACCACACTTGAGGAAACTGGCGATTTTCCTCCTGGTCCATTATTTATGATTGCCCCTGCTGGCAATACTGATGTGGTGGTGATGGAGATTTTCTAATGTACAGCTTGGTTTTAAGCGGTCATTATGACCGCGATCCTGGTCTGGATAAATATCTTTTGGCATTAATCCACATTGAACGCGGTCACATCAATCAATGGTCATGTACCAGTAGCCACGTAAACGGGCAAAAAAGCGGGCAAGATCAGCAAAAAGGAGGCTTAATACCTCCGACCTATCATTGCAAGGGATTATTGCAATATGCGGTGGATTTGACTCCCCTAGATTTGACTCATCAAGCGGGAATTCGTGGCAGCTTCTATAAAATTACCCCGTTTGAGGTGATTACTCTCAATGGTGTTAAGCGCGGGGATTTTGGGGTGCATCTTGATGCAAATGCTCCTGGTAGTCTCGGCTGTATCGTCATGGACTGGCATAATTTTAAAGATTTTGAATCCCAGGTTAGCCACTTAAGAAATGTTGAGGGGGTGAAAAGGATTCCCTTACACTGCTTTTATAGTTGAAGATTATGACCAAGATTTGGTTGTCATGCTCGGAATACCAGAGATCGATGTTGTGCTCCTCTGTCTTGATCCTCTCGATCTTTATCGGCTCGGCGATCGCTAGTAGTAACCGATTTGCCGTAAGTGGTGCTGGCTTGGAGATTACAAAGACCGCGATCGCTAATCAAGCCCAATTGGAGCAAGCGCTACTGCTGATTAAGTTACAGCAAGAACAAATTGCTGAAGCTAAGGCAAGGGCGATCGCAGTGAATCAACGAACCAATGTAGGGGGGTTGATTGTTGAAGATTTATCCAAGGTGGAAGCGTTATTTCCCCCATCAGATGTTAAAGGAATCGAACAGACTATCGAACGATCGCAAGCTGTGCTTAATCAAGAAATTAATAATTAAACTAACCAGGGGTTTCATCATATTCCCGTATTAGTAGATGGAGACTTAAAAATTTTTGAGTCCCTGGCAATCTTAGATTATCTAGAAGCTAAGTTTCCTGACCCTTCTTTTATAGCGGTCAAGGCAGAGGATATAGCTAAGATGCGCATGATCGAATTAGTAACTGTAAATGAACTACCTCCTATTTCGATTGTGTTGATGAAGCAAATGCTAGATGTGGCAGTGGAGGAGCAAAAAATTAAACAAGCTAGAGAAAGCATGGCAACAGTATTGCAATATTTTGAAGATAGCTTAGGAGAAGAGCACGCTTATTTTATTGCCGAAAAATTAACCTACTCTGATATCGTTGCCGGCACAGCAGTTGCGGCAATTCCCAGATTAGGAATTAGTCTGGAACCATATCCCAAAGTAACTCAATGGCTAGAAAATTTAAATCAACGTTCTAGTTGGCAACAAACGGCAGTTTCTTCCGCAGAAATTGAAAAATCGAAAGCAATTATGAAAGCAATTTTACAAAACCGCTAACCATTGAAGTTGGAATAATCTTAAACCTGTCTGACTCCGAGTAGCTAGGTAGCGATCGCAATTTGCGCCATTGTTGGCATTACGGTTTCTACTACCAACAATGGCAAAAGCTGTGAGTAAAACCCTAATTTTGACATCTTGTTTATAAATCAAGTTTTTGTTACATTTATTTATACAAAGATACGAAACTTAGAAAATTTAAAAAAGTAGAGGTGAATTATGATAAGCTTATTAATTGCAGTAATCTTGATTGGTTGGATGGCAGCAGCAGTGATTGGTACTCAAGCTTATTTTCGCGGCGAACAAACTAAACCCATTCACGAGCGCAATCTAAAATCCGCATCTTTTGAAGTACTAGCCAAAACCTTTACCGGAAAAGATACTGACTATGGCGATCGTATTCCTGCTTTTCCTTTAGATACCTATGCAAGCAACAATCTTACTTAGGCATAGGATTAGGATTTAATATTCCTCCTCAACAGCAGACAATCCTGAGAGTCAGTAAGGAATCAAGTTAAGTTTAAATCCGTAAGTTTAAACCTAGTCCTAATCCCAACCCAGCTTTCAGGATTGTTTTTATTTGTGATTTATTTATTATTGATATTATTGAGCTTGCTTATAGTTGAAGGTTTATAGCTTTGCTCTTTTACTCAGCAGTCGCCAATTCGGTGCTGCCACGAGTACGACGACGGGTCAAAGTGTTAAATAGCATTACACCGATCGCCTTGACCAAGTTACCCTCAAGTTCTTGGAACAATTCCATGTTTTTGCCAAAAGCTGCATTAGCTTCATCAACAATTCTTTCTGCGGTGGATTGATCGATAGGTAGCTCATCCATAGCGGCTCGGTACTTATCTTTAAAAGCTTTCTCGTCTGAAATACTATCAAACTCATAAAAAGCTGTCCCCTCGCCATCGCTCAAATTCATCGCTCTTTGAGAGATTTTCTTGAGAATTTGTCCCCCAGACAAGTCACCTAAGTAACGAGTATAGCAATGAGCTACCAGTAATTCAGGTTCAGACTGAGCTATTTCCCGAATGCGAGCGACATAAGCTTTCCCTGCCTTGGTATTTTTCGCTTCTTCGCGCCAGTTTGCACCATAATAGAAATGCAAATCCTGTTCCAAACTTTGTTTACGGTTTAGTTCAGGAAAATAAATTTTAGACACGACAGGATGATCCTTTAGTCGCTCCATCTCTTCTTCCATTGCCGAATAAACGAAATAAAGACTAGTCACGAGGGTTCGATAGGACTTCTTTTCAACGACTCCTTTAAGAAAACACTTGACAAAACCAACGTTTTCCGCCATTGTGTGAGACTTTTTTGTCCCTTCACGCAACATTGTGGCTAAATTAACGCTCATACTAAAATTCCTTACTTTTTATGATTGACGTATGTACTAAATTTTATATTCTGTAGCCAAAGATCCAAAAACTACTTAGTTCTTTAGGTTAAACCGAATTAATGAGAATTACTGTTAAGAATTTTTACATCTCTCCTTCGATCTCGCTGACTCTACAGACTCTAAAAAGATTTTTTGATACTAGAAAGACTAAAAAGTTAATTAAGAGAATTGGCAATGGATCGTAGTGTTGTCGAACTCTTAACTCTTTAAGTTTAGACTAGCAAAATATAGAAAAATAAATAGCTGTTTATTATAGTAAACAACATATCAGATTTCTTTCTTAAATTTTTAATAATCCTTGAGATATTTTCATATCTTCCAATCCCGCTTTGCCATGATTAATTGGTGCAAACAAAATACGTTACTTCTACTTATAACTTCTTCTTTTTGGAGTGGTCAGTCATCTGGCGTTTCTGACAGTATAGTCACCAAAGCAGTGGAGTGCCACAATGTTAATACTGCTTATCAAGAAGTATATGGTTTTGAAACAGAGAACTATTACATCAATATTTGCCAACTAGATGAGGAGTTCTTTTATTATCGTCAATCTAAATTGGATGCTAGCAATAAATTGCTAATTCCCGCCGAATCGATCCTGCGAGGAGATGTTTTTCAAGCTACAGCAGGGAGGACTACTTATTTTGTGGGCATAGAAAGCGATCGCTATTATTCTTCTGTCATGTCCAATAACAATGAAATTGTGTTTGAACCAGAAATCTTACCCACTGCTGCAATTGCCCTCAAGGCTATTCCTCTGGCGATCAAAAAGCAGAGTAGCTTGCCCACTGATTATAATCTTTTGCAAGAGGAGGATAAAATTTTAAGCAATACCCAGATGGCTCTAGATTATCCGGAGGCAGTTGGGGAAGATGAACAGCTATTGAGCTGCACTCAGGGAGGGGCGACTATTGATTTTAGTATCACTACTAATTCTACTAACGCTAATAGCGGGGTGGTTGAGCAAGGTTGTCTTCCAGCGGCAGCTAAGAACGTTCTGAATTCAAACTGAGGTACTTAGCTAAATCACTAACTAAATCAAATCTGACTTCTACCAGGATGACGGTTCTTCAATGCTATAACCATTAACCAACTTGGGGATATTAATGGCAGGTTTGTTGAGAGCCACCGCCAACATTACCTGTTCAGGGGGAACCTGTGGGGCAAGGTCATGGGCATTAGGAGAATGGGCAACTCTTAAACTTGGAGACATAAGACCTGGAATCAATCCTGTGATGGTCGCTAAACAAGATGCGGCGATCGCACCCCCTCCCCACAACAGCCGACGCCGACGATGCTGGCGATCTAAGGATTGAAAGACTTGCTCGGTAATCTCTCCCACAGTTCTTCGGGTAGGAGGTGCTTCTAAGCTCTGTATTTGACCTTGTAAAGCTAGCAGCTTGTGATAGAGCTGCTTCATTTGAGGGTCTTCATCGATCCATTTTTGTACTTGAAATCTTTCAGTTGATGATAGCTCACCATCAAGATAAGCACTGATCAGTTCAAAATTATCAGTGGGAAATTTTTTCTGCTGGTCTGAGCTGACCATAGATTGATCAGGCTCAAAATCTTCAAATTTGGATGTCATCTTGGCATCACCGTTTTCAAAAAAAGATCAAAAAATAATTAATTTAATTTAGTTGAATTAGTTACAATTCTATATTCGCCAGCCTACTCTTCATCAAGATATTTCTGTAGTACTGATTGAAGTTTTAATCTAGCCCTGGCAATTCTCGATTTTACAGTTCCCAGAGATACTCCTGTCATTTCAGCAATTTCTTCATAGGGTAATCCTTCAATTTCTCTTAATACAATCGTGGTGCGAAAGGTTTCGGGAAGCTGAGAGATAGCAGTCCGTAAATGATCATAGAACTCTTGGGTGGCAAGATCGTCGCTGGGGCTGGGGGCATCATCAGGTAGTTCCCAACTCATTTCCCCATCTTCAATATATCGGGGTGCATCTAAGGATAGAAGAGGATTGGCGCGCTTACGCTTGCGTAACTCGTCATAAAACAGATTGGTGGCAATACGGCTCAACCAACCACGAAACTTAGCAGGTTCCTGTAAACGGTGGAGATTACGATAGACACGAATCCAGACCTCTTGAGCTAGATCGGCTCGTTCTTGCCAATCTGGAGCGAGATGATAAAACAGGCGATTAAGATGAGACTGATATCTTTTCAGCAATTCCGCAAAAGCCGCCTTATCTGGCTGGGCATTGGCTTGGCAAAAGACAATAAGCTCGTAATTAGAAAGTTTTTCAGGAGACACTAAGCTTTGATTATTCATCTTAGCTTTTGACCAGGATGCAGAAAGAGATAGACTCATGTACTTAAAATTAACCTCAGTATAGACTTTCTGAATGTCTTTTCTTGACTAAAAAATAATTACAAAAGTTCCAAGAATATTAGTTCGGTTATCCCCATCATGAGTCAGCTATTGTTGAGTTGCCATTAATTTAATTAAAAAATTAAATAATTAGAGTTCAGGAAAAATTGTGGTTTTGTTCATAGTTGGGAGCATAGTCTTTGAGTAGACTGCTGAGTTGGCTTGCCATCTTAGAATCATTTTTACTGCTAATTGCCTGTCTTTCGGGGAAAAACTCTGGTCGATCCAAATAGCGAGAGATCGCTTCTGTAACCTGTTTTTGAATTAGACTTTGGAGTTCTTGTTTTGCTCTTTGGCGTTGATAGCTAGCTCCTTCTTCAGTAGTAGCATAAAGGGGAGGTAAGCGATTGAGGGCATAAGCGGCAATATCCCCCACATCGAGAGAAGAATCACTAGTTTGTTCAATTTCGGCGACGCGGGTAATGGCTTCGCTCAGAACCAACTCTTCCATCACATTGATAAATTGTTTGCGGGGGACGGCCACCACCTCCCCTGTGAGGAGAGAACCCATCAGCTTATCTAGAGCCATGTATTCTTCGACGGACAATTCTGCTGCCGTATCACAAATTCTGCCCACTTCCGCTTCCATACTCGGAGTAAGATAGCCATCCTGTAAAGCTTGTTCAACGATTGAATTAATTCCCATAGTTAAAACCAGGTAATGATAAGTAGATTAAAGTAGGTTACGAATTGAACTAATCCTCCGCACTATCTTAATCTCTCTTTCCCTGAATCGGAACAATATTTGGCTAAAAGTCTTAACTTTCTCAAGTATCAAACTTTTGACGATTATTCGATCGCGCCATATCTCCAGGGTACTGGGTCTACTGCCACCTGGTTAACATATAAACCCCAGTGAAGGTGAGGCCCTGTGGCTGCTCCTGTATCCCCAACAGTACCAATGAGCTGTCCGGCCTTAACCATTTCCCCCTCCTCAACCTCAATATCCTGAAGGTGCATCAAGATGCTCAATACTCCCTGTCCGTGGTCAATACCAATGACATTCCCGTGAACCTGAAAGCCATCCGCTTCGCGACCAACCAGGCGAACTTGACCTGCTGCCGGGGCAAGTACGGGAGAACCCAGGCTGCCAGCATAGTCAACACCTTTATGATAGTAATCTTGGGCAAAGACACCATTGTAGTAGCGGCGGACTCCAAAACCGGTGGAAATGCGACTGGCATTAGGGCGAACAAATGCTCCTTGCCAAAATTTTTCGGGAGTAACCAGTTTCTTAAATGCTGCTACCCGATCTAATTCCATTTGAGTTGCGGGGAGAGAGGCACTGCTACTAAGCCAGATACGCTGTACGGGAAAAAGCTTATTTTTTAACCAGACTCCGACATTGCTGGTACTATTATCTCCTTCCACTTCCACCGTAATTTTTCCAGGAGAACTTAGGGGAGAAGTGGGAATAAAAGCTCGATAGCTGTCATGGGTTTTAAATAAAGGCTGCTCTTGTTGATTGACTTTAACAATGGGGGTACTGTTAGGGTCATCGGTGGTTACCAGTACCGAAATCGTATCTCCAAGCTGCGGAGTTTGAGGAGAAACCTTGACTTCTAGAGCTTTTGCGGGAGCAGCCATTGCCCAAAGAAGAGTGACAGTAATCCCTGTTAGAGTGGGCTGAAAACGATCAAACATACTGTTTTAGAGGTAGTTTTATAGAAGCGCTGAGTGGTAATAATCAATTCAATGTAGAGTCTATTTCAGCTTTTGCCAAATTGGGTAGATTGTTGCGAATTATAATTGCGAATCATCGAAAGGTAACAAGTTTTTTGTAGGATATTGATGGAGGGCAGTTGGCGTTCTCTATATTTTCCCTTTTGAGATTAAGGGACACACCATAATTCTGCGGCCAGGTTTTTAACTAAAATTTTTAATAGATGAGTATTTCTAAATCTGTGGTGCAGCAGTTGCTTGATAATTGCCCAGGCTGGCGACCGCAAATGTACTTTAAATCTTCGTTAACTGCGCTGTCTCATGCGATGGAGGATTTAGTACTAAATGATTCTGATACGCCCCTAGTAATTGCTAGCTTTCAAAGAGAACGCTTTTATCGCCAAGAATCTCATCGTTATCGACGCATTGCACAGAAATCTGACCAAGTATATGTTTTGGCTGCCCCAGAAACAGACTTTAGTAACGGCTCTGGAGACTACGAAACCATAGCCTTTAAACCCGATGATGCCCTGTCTCAAGAGTGGCATTTGGTAATCATCGGACAGCATTATACTAGCTGTTTGATCTGTCGTGAGCGTCATGTTCAGGTTGCTGATCATAAGTATGTCTCGGCAATGGATACCAACCGACGCTTTGAAGGTATTTGGACTTTTGATCGGGCGGTGACCATGGAGGCGGGAAAAATCATCTTGGAGCGGATCGCAATTTATCGACCAGAGTTAATAGATAAAATTGCTCGTGCCCAAAGTTTATATCTTACTGATTTAGCGATCGCCTCAACCGCTACTGTCCAAGTTGAGTCTCCGCTGGCGAACCCTGATCCTTTTGTTCAAAGGCTAGTAACTTATCTTCAGGCAAGTCAATACAAACTGCTCAAAGCCAATAAATCTCTGGCGATCAAGCAGCAAAAAGAACAACTGTTAAACTCGGTGAGTGATGCGGTGAGGCGATCGCTCAACACGAAACACATCTTGCAAGTGGCAGTCAAAAAACTAGGAGAAGGGGTGGGGGTCTGTCGCTGTATTGTCTATCGCTGTCGTGCAGGAGACATGGTAGCTACCATCGACCGTGAGTTTACTAGTCCTGGGATCAAATCCGTTAAAGGACAAAAGTGGCAGTTGGCGAATAATCCCCTCTTTGAACAGGCGATCGCCACTACCGAAACCATCAGCGTGAATAGTACCCTCACCGATGAACGTCTAACGAAAGTAGCGTGGGAGCAAGGGACAGGGGAGTTTTTTCAAAATCTGATTCACAATTATGGGATTTTATCGTGGCTGTTAGTGCCGATTTTCTATCATGGCAGGTTATTAGGGGTGATGGAGCTCCATCACTGTGGAGCCCAGGCAATTACCTGGAAGCCTGATGATATTGCCCTCGTCGATGCGATCGCGACCCAGGTGGGGGTAGCCTTGATTCAAGCAGAAGCCTATGCCGACTTAGAAGACCTCAATGAACAACTTGAAGCCCTAGATCGCACTCGTTCCAATTTAGTGGCGATCGTCGGTCACGAACTCCGGACTCCCCTATCCACCATTCAAGTTTGTTTAGAGAGTCTTGCCAGCGAACCAGATATGGCATCGGAATTGAGCCAAGTCATGTTAGACACGGCGTTAAAAGATGCGGAACGGATGCGCAATTTAGTGCAAGACTTTCTCACCCTCTCTCGACTAGAAGGTGGGGGAGTAGAATGGAACATTGAAACCTTATCTATCACTGAATGTATTGACTTAGCGATCAGCAATGTGAAAGCCCGTAACCTAGAACGATCAACACCTAAAATCAACAACCTTACCAATCCTGACGATATACCACTAATTGAAATTGACGGCGAATGGTTGGTAGAAGTCTTAGCTAAGCTGTTAGATAATGCCTGCAAATTTACCGAGGCTGATGGGGTAATTACGATCGCCGTGAAAACCAATGGCGGAAAAACCCTCGAAGTGACGGTAGCGGATACAGGACGAGGGATTGAAATTGGCAGTTTAGAAACCGTTTTTGATCGTTTTTATCAAGAAGAAGGGGCATTGCGCCGTAGTGCTGGGGGGACAGGGTTAGGCTTGGCAATTTGTCGCCAGGTAGTCAAAAATTGGGGGGGCAGAATTTGGGCAGAATCTCCAGGCAAAGACCGCGGTAGTATCTTCCATTTTACGATTCCCCTCAAGGCGAACAAATACAAATCCCCGCCGAGCAATTCCCTCTCCGCTAAATATCAAAAAAGCATCAAGAAAAGTAACAAAAAGTAAGAGAAGCAACTCGGTCACTGGAGAATAATTTCCAGGGCGGGGAGTTAGCGCTGCTAAAAACTGTTACAGTTTTTGACACACTCATAATATTATCCCGAAGCCAATGATAGGATGCCCTAAATACCTTTAATTGAGGATTTTTAATTAACATGGCAGAAGAAATCAAGCTTTCTGGGAAGACGCCCCAGTTTGGTGGTAGCACTGGTGGCTTACTAACCAAGGCAGAAGTAGAAGAAAAATACGCTATCACCTGGACAAGCAGTAAAGAGCAAGTTTTTGAAATGCCGACTGGTGGTGCCGCGATTATGAATTCAGGAGAAAACCTCCTTTATTTAGCTCGCAAAGAACAGTGTTTGGCATTAGGAGCGCAACTGCGTACTAAATTCAAACCAAAAATCCAGGACTACAAAGTTTATCGTGTTTTCCCCAGTGGAGAAATCCAATATCTGCACCCTGCGGATGGTGTATTCCCCGAAAAAGTGAATGAGGGAAGGGAATATAACGGCAAAAATGACCGCCGCATTGGTCAAAACCCTCAGCCAGCTACAATCAAGTTTTCTGGGAAAGCACCTTACCAGGTATAACCAGCAGCAGATAAAATTAAGAAGGATCAAGTAGGAACAAAATTAAGCGAATAATTTGCTTAATATTTATGTCTTTGACTTATCCTTCTTTTTTATGGCAGATTCTCCCATCTGGTCTCCAACTATGATTTTTCCCAATTTCGACCAGTTTACTGAACTAGCACAACGAGGTAATTTTGTTCCTGTTTATCAAGAATTAGTTGCTGATTTAGAAACCCCTGTGTCGGCTTGGTATAAAGTATGTGCGGGGCAACCCTACAACTTCCTTTTAGAATCGGTGGAGGGAGAGGAAAACATCGGTCGCTATAGTTTTTTAGGTTGCGACCCGATGTGGGTCTTAGAAGCCAGAGGAGCCACTACGATTCAGACCCAGAGAGATGGTGCTGTCACTGAATTTACAGGCAATCCTTTTGAGATTTGTAATCAATGTCTCGCTTCCATTAAGCCAGTCAAACTTCCAGAGCTACCCCCTGGTATTGGTGGTTTATTTGGGGTCTGGGGTTATGAACTGATCCGCTGGATCGAGCCACGAGTCCCGGTAAATGAACTTCAGCCTGAAGACCTCCCCGATGGAGTCTGGATGCAGGTGGATAATTTAATTATTTTCGACCAGGTGAAGCGCAAAATCTGGGCAGTTTCCTATGCTGACTTACGAGATGAGAGCCAGAGCCTAGAACAAGCCTATCAATTAGCTGGCGATCGCGTGACCAAGTTAATCCTCAAGCTCCAGTTACCCTTGCCCATTGAAGCCAAGACCCTCTCTTGGAAAAATCCCCGTCAAACCAGTTCTGAAGACGGTGGGTTAGTTTACTGTAGCAACACTGATCAGGAACTGTTCTGTAGTAATGTTGAGCGGGTCAAAGAGTATATCCAAGCAGGGGATATTTTTCAGGCAGTTCTTTCTCAAAGACTTTCCACCAGATATCAAGGACATCCCTTTAATTTATATCGTTCTTTACGGTTGGTTAACCCTTCTCCCTATATGAGTTATTACCAGTTTGGTGATTGGCAGCTCATTGGCTCCTCTCCAGAGGTGATGGTGAAAGCAGATCTCCAAGAAGATGGTAAACTCATCGCTACCCTCAGACCGATCGCCGGAACTCGACCCCGTGGTCAAACGCCCCAAGCAGACCAAGCTTATGCAGCGGATCTCTTAGCCGACCCCAAAGAAGTGGCGGAGCACATTATGCTGGTAGATCTAGGACGGAACGACCTCGGTCGCGTATGTGTCAAGGGTAGTGTGACCGTAGACGAATTGATGGTGATCGAACGCTATTCCCATGTGATGCATATTGTGAGTAATGTAGTGGGAGAAATAGAACCCGATAAAACTGCCTGGGATTTATTAAAAGCTTGCTTCCCAGCCGGGACAGTAAGCGGCGCGCCGAAAATTAGAGCCATGGAAATTATTCACGAATTAGAACCAGAAAGACGGGGTCCTTATTCTGGGGTGTATGGTTACTATGACTTTGAGGGACAACTGAATAGTGCCATTACTATTCGGACGATGATTGTTCGCCCTGATTCTGAGAATCAATGTCTAGTTTCGGTGCAGTCAGGGGCGGGAATGGTAGCGGATTCAGTTCCTGAGTCGGAATATCAAGAAACCTTAAACAAAGCTAGAGGTTTACTAGAAGCCATCAGAAGTATCAATTAAGCTTATAAATATGCCGTACTTAGTTTAACCATACTCACTTGTTTTTGGTATCAAAACGTACTTGCCAATTTTATTTTAGAACTATGCTAATTTAACGATAATTTTTGGGCAAAATAGGGCTGAAATAAATCGCTTAACTTAAATAAGCATTCTAGTTGATGATTAAATTTTTGGACTGGTACTTGGCTGGTATGGTACTTAAACTGGTACGCTGCAAGATTACCCTTTAGGTACCCTATGCGATCGCAAACTTAATAGATGTATTTCAATTTAATCGCTAGAATGGACTGGAATTTTAATACTGAGTTTGCTGAAAGTTTATCGAATCAAAAACACCTGTACTTCTAAGTGATATTAATTAACGAAGATCAATGACTGAACTAACTCAAGATTTATCCTTGGCTCAAGCTCGCTCTTTGATGGATAGTTATGCTTTTGATTTAGGACGTGATAACGCCGAAAAACTGCTGGAGTATTGGCTAGATATGTATCACGCTAACTGGATTAGATTGGCGACTATCGAAGCTCTTTATTTAGGGCGCTACAAAGCAATCTCCGTCGAACAGATTCTCAATGTTTGGCTGCGGATCGGCACCCCAAATCCCCATTTTACTTATGAATTTGAGCGATTGATCTGTCGTAAATTACCTAAGCATCTGTGTGACCTATCAGATCTGACGGCTACTGCTTTTAAATCTGACTCAGTTAATCTATATCAGTCGGAATCAGCAATGTCAGCCTTGACCCAACAAGTCGAGAGTTCTTCTGTCTTTACTCCAGCAAAAAGAGAGAGCCTTAACTTGGCTCAAACCTTTAATAATTTTAATAACTCCGTTAGCTCTCAACCATCCCAACCAAAAGTGGCGCTGATGGCTCATTGGGGACTATCTTGTCATCCGATTTGGTCAGACTTTACCGCAGGCAGCAAGATCATTCACCAGTTTATTCCCCTGCCTGATGTCTCTTCTTTTTTCACGAAGCTGAAAACCTTTGGCGAAGACAAATCAACAGGACAGTGATTTACCTTACATAATTTACATTACAATATGTAAAGTAACCGCTGTGGGAAAAACGAAAATTTAATGCGCGTAGCAATTGTTGGTGCAGGATTAGCAGGCATGGCAACAGCTATTGATTTAGTTGATGCGGGTGCGACAGTAGAAATATTTGAAGCTCGCCCCTTTGTGGGTGGTAAAGTTGGTAGTTGGATTGACAAGGATGGAAATCACCTGGAAATGGGGTTACACGTCTTTTTCGGCTGCTACTATAACTTGTTTGGCTTGATGGCAAAGGTGGGTGCTCTAGATAACCTCCGTCTCAAGCAACACACCCACACTTTTATCAACCAAGGGGGTCGCCTCGGTGAACTAGATTTCCGCTTCCTGACTGGCGCACCTTTCAATGGTCTCAAAGCTTTTTTCACTACCTCTCAGCTTTCTACGGTGGATAAAGCAGCTAACTCCTTGGCTTTAGGTACTAGTCCGATTGTTAGGGCGTTAATCGACCCAGAAGGGGCAATGAAGACAATTCGCGGCTTAGACTCCCTTAGTTTTGCGGATTGGTTCCGCAGTCATGGGGGAAATAATGGCAGTCTGCGGAAGATGTGGGACCCGATTGCCTATGCCTTGGGCTTTATTGACACAGAAAACATCTCGGCTCGCTGTATGCTGACTATTTTCCAGTTTTTCGCTACTAAAACCGAAGCCTCTGTCCTCAGAATGTTAGAAGGCTCGCCTAGTGAGTATCTCCACAAGCCCATTGTGGATTATCTAGAAGCGCGGGGTACAAAAATTCAGACTCGTCATCGAGTTAAAGAAATTCTCTTTGAAGATGAAGGCGACACCACCAAAGTTACAGGGATGGTGGTGAGTAATGGCGAAACCGAAACCACGATCAAAGCTGATGCTTATGTCTGTGCTTGCGATGTCCCAGGAATTAAGAAGGTAATTCCGCAACCTTGGCGTAAATGGTCAGAATTCGACAATATTTATAAGTTAGATGCTGTACCCGTTGCCACAGTGCAGTTACGCTTTGACGGTTGGGTCACAGAATTAAATGATGCCCAACAGCGTCAACAATTAGAACGGGCGGTAGGCATCGACAATTTACTTTATACTCCTGATGCGGATTTTTCTTGTTTTGCTGATTTAGCCTTAACTAGCCCGGCAGATTACTATAAACCAGGGGAAGGTTCCCTACTTCAGTTGGTCTTAACCCCAGGAGATCCTTTTATCAAAGCCAAGAACGAAGATATTGCCCAACATATTCTAGAGCAGGTACGTAAATTATTTCCTTCTGCTAGGGAATTAAACATGACTTGGTACAGTGTGGTTAAGCTAGCCGAATCCCTCTATCGGGAAGCCCCAGGTATGGACCCTTATCGCCCACCCCAGTCAACCCCCGTCAGTAACTTCTTCTTGGCAGGTAGCTATACCCAGCAAGACTATATCGACAGTATGGAAGGTGCTACCCTCTCAGGGAAACAAGCAGCCAAAGCGATCTTAGCCAAGGCAGAACAGTTAAAAGCGATCGCCGTCCAGCCCTCTTGATATTCATGAGATTGAGCTAGATGGTAACCACAAATCGGGTTCTTACCCACCCGACAATCTTCCAAGCAGAAGCACAAGGAGCAGCACCATGACTGACTGGCTAGAACATACCGTCCAAATTGAAGTCCCTGTAACTATCGAATTAGCCTGGAGTCTGTGGTCGGATCTGGAGCAAATGACAATCTGGATGAAGTGGATCGAGTCGGTCAAGATCTTAGAAGAGAACCCCGAACTATCCCGCTGGAAACTAGCCAGTGGTGGTTTCAACTTCACTTGGCTCTCCCGGATTGTCCAGATTGTTCCTCAGCAAATAATCGAATGGCGATCGGTGGATGGTTTACCCAATAAAGGGGCGATTCGCTTTTATGACCGCAAAGATAGCTGTATTGTCAAAATGTCTTTTGCTTATGCCGTACCTGGTATTATTGGCAAGGTGATGGACAGTTTAATTGGTGATATTGTTGAATCTACTGTCATGGCAGATCTAGAACGATTCAAAGAATATGCTATTAAGCAAAGAGACCATCTTGGCGTTGTTGATTTGAAGGATGGAACCGAAGATTAATCTATACATAGCTATTAGCTCCTAGTTTTTTAGCGAACATTTCACAGGTTAAGAAACATGGATAAACGCGAGCTAGGAGCCAAGGGCTTCAATCACTAGCCGAGAAATAAAGGGCAAGATCGATTTATTTTGAGCATTATTTTGACCCTCCGTAAAGATGGTCAACAGGTAAGGAGCTATTCCAGGTATTTCGATATAGGCGGTATCATGGCGCACCGAACTCGTCCAGCCAGCTTTCGACCAGATTTGGGCATTAGTAGGTAGGGCTTCGCCAATAAATCCGGTAATCTGATTTTCGCCATCACTATCCACAAATTCTGCTGGATTCAAACTGCGTTTAAGTAGCTGCATCATTTTTTGCGATCGCTCTGAGGATACGGCAACACCGCCAATAATGCTGTGCAATAGTCTAGCCACGGCATCAGTGGTGAGCATATTACGGTTTTCCATCAGCTCCCCTAAAAAGGCTCGTTCCCTACCATAAGCACCATCACACCAGGTTTTCTGATTGACATTAATGCTTTCTAATTCTGACCAGCCTAAAGAGGCAAAATAGCGATTAATAATATTTCTTTGCTTTTGCCAGGTGACAAAAGGATTAGTCGGTAATTCTGGCCCACTAGTAGTTCCTGTTAAAACATCTACCAGTAAACTAGTAGCATCATTACTCGAAGCAACAATGGCATCACGAATTGCCCGATTAAGTTCCAAAGACTCTGAGATCATTCCGCCTTGTAACCATTCATGGATTGCCACTAAATAAAAGAGTTTGACAATGCTGGCGGGATAAATTCTTTCCACTCCTCGGTAGCTAAACCCCTTGACCTGATATTGCCAAAACTCAGCAGCAGATAAAGCCCCTCCCGTATTGACAATCACGGGTTGTTCATACACAATCCAGGTCAACG
Organism: Cyanobacteriota bacterium; assembly: GCA_046050865.1. GTDB lineage: Bacteria > Cyanobacteriota > Cyanobacteriia > Cyanobacteriales > Xenococcaceae > Waterburya. The sequence goes on along the minus strand of JBJOPG010000002.1, from coordinate 24,619 downwards.
CAATGTTATCTCTTTTCAGAGTTGGAAATTTTGTGCTGGTAGTTTGTAAGATTTGCTGGGCAATTGCCGCTAGTCCCTCATCTTGACGAAAAAAAGCCATAGAAATCAGTGAGGAGTAGAAATTATAATATGAAAATTATGGTTTGGTATTTAGTCTAGTATTATTATCTCCATTCTGGGTTAAGAGAGAATTGTTTGCTTAATTTCGTCACTTTGCCTCTCCATTGCTTCAAATAATGACGTAAAATTACCCTTGCCGAAACCTTGGGCGGAATGTCTACGTTCAATAAATTCTAAGAAGAAGGTGGGTTTTTCCAAAATAGGTTGAGTAAAGATCTGCATCAGTAATGATTTAGGGTCAGTCTGGTCGCTATCAACTAAAATTTGCTGTTGAACAATGGCGGCTCTTTCTTGTTCATTTAAGGCTAATAAGGACTTGAGGTTATCATAATAAGTTGGGGAAATAGCTAAAAATTCTAGCTCTCCTTGGTGTAACTGAGCGACATCGGCAATCAGGTTTTGCGATCGCAATGCTAAATGTTGAATGCCGGAACCACGATTAAAATCAATAAATTCTTGAATTTGGGAATTAGCCGTTGCGGGTTGATTGATATTAAATTGCAAATCTCCCTCTTGGTCAATTAGCGCTTGACTAGTCAGTCCTGAGTTTGGGGTTTGAATCTTAAAACTTTGTTGAACTGTTAGATTAAACAACTTTTGGTATAGTTCGACGGCAGGATCTAATGCCCCTTTAGCTACGTTTAACACTATATGGTCTATATCATCGATATGAGTCAGATAAGATTCATTTGGGTGACCAACTACGGCAGGTTGAAGATCTAGAGGTAAACAGTAATCTTGTTCCGCCCTCGTTTCAATCAAGGTATGGTGAAGATCTTGCCAACCAGTGATTTTAGCGAAGGCAAAAGTTCCTTGGGATGATTGATGTAGTCGAATGTCTTGGATGATCTCAACTCCTAAACGACGAGCGCGATCTATGGTGGCAGCCAAATTGCTCACTCTCAAAGCAAGATCCGCCACTCCCTCTGGATGATGCTGGAGGTACTCAGCTACTGGACTAGTGGCATTCAGGGGGGATGAAATGACAAAATAAGCAGCATTGAGAGCAATTAACTCTGTATAGGTGTGTTGACTAATGCTGTTACCAATTCTTTGAAAACCCACATTGCGAATCAACCAGTTACTTGTTCGGACAGCATTTCTGGCATAGAAATGAACATGATCAATCTTCATAAAATGATTATTGCTAGGGTAATTTATCTGGCTTATTGATCTTTGAGATGGCGATGGCGAATTTAGAGATGAATTTAAATTTTAGTGGCACAGATCAAACCGAAGCGAACTAATCCTCTGGCATAACCACGACTCATTAAACCCAGCGATAATGCTCCCTGGATTGTTTGCCAACCTGCTTGAAACAAACCCGCAATTGCTTGGGGAGCGATCGCCGAATCAATCACCACATCCCAAAATGGTTCCACAGCGATCGACCAATCAGCCGAAATTAGATTTTGAAAACCACACTCTGTAGCGATCGCTCGATATTCTGACAGGGAAATGACGTAGGGTAAACAATACACACGGTAAATTTCTTTGAGATGAGCCACTTCACTGGGGGTCAAATTTCCGGCTACAGAATCTGTTTCTCGATGACACCAGGTAGCAAAAATCATCTTTCCGCCTGGTTTTAAGACGCGATAACACTCCCCGAGAAACTTAGCCTTGTCTGGCATATGTTCCCCGCTTTCCAATGACCAGACTAAATCAAAAGTATGATCCTCAAAGGGCATGGCTAAGGCATTAGCTACGGCAAAGTTAACTCGACTATCTAAACCAGCATCAATGGCTCTGGCAGTAGCCCTTGATGCTTGAACAGGAGAAAGGGTGATACCAGTCCCCTGACAGCCAAACTTTTCGGCTAAATAGAGAGTACTGCCGCCAATACCACAACCCACATCCAGCATATTTTGAGGAGGATTGCTGGTCTGATAACCACTCCACAGCAGTAACTCTTCAATCAACTCAATTTGTGCCTGACGACGATCTAGCTTGTAATTACCGTTTTTACCATAATAGCCATGGTGCATATGCTCTCCCCAAATGGACTCCCATAGTCCACTAGAAGCATCATAAAATTCACTAATATCTTGATATAGACTGTTACTCATAAGTAATCCTCACGCTCAAAAGTATTTTTACCTTAACTAAATGATTCATTTTTAGCTAAACAATTCTCGTTTTGGTAAAGAAACATGAATAAATCTGATGATCTTTGAATTTTTCTGGATTTACTTTTTAAATCTACAAACTGTAAAATTTAGTCTATTTTTTCTCTAGTTAAGGTAGTCTAAGGAAAATTAAAATTAGAATTTTTTATTAGAACTTTTGAGAAATTTGGAGCAGGTCAATTAAGCATAACGGTTGGTCATTAAATTACAGAGATCCTCAGTTAATTAGTGAGTTGATGCCTTTCTGGGGCTGGTTCTACCAATATTATTTTCGAGTGGAAACAGAGGGCTGGCAGCATATTCCTTCAGAAGAACAGGTGTTGTTGGTAGGTTCCCATAATGGCGGTTTGCTATCACCAGATATGATTATGTGCATGTACGACTGGTTTCGACACTTTGGTACTGAACGTTTGGTCTATGGTTTGATGCATCCCCATGTCTGGAAAATTAATCCTGGTTTCTCTCAACTAGCGGAAAAAACAGGGGCAATTGAAGCTCATCCCAAAATGGCGATCGCTGCTTTACAAGCAAATGCTAGTGTCTTGGTCTATCCCGGTGGCGCCCAAGATGTCTTTCGTCCCCATGATCAACGCTACAAAATTAATTTTGCAGGACGCAAAAGTTTTATTAAACTGGCTTTAAAACAAGAAGTGCCAATCATTCCCCTGATTTCGACTGGCGCTCACGACACGTTGATTGTCTTGGGAGATTTTTATGACTTAGCGCAGCAACTTCATCAACGAGGTATGCCTTGGTTATTCGACCTAGATCCTCAAGTATTCCCCATTTATCTCGGTTTACCTTGGGGATTGGGAATTGGCCCCTTACCCAATATTCCTTTACCCATCAAGATTAAAACCAGGGTCTGTCCCCCCATTATCTTTGAGCAATATGGAGCCAAAGCCGCCAAAGATCGCCAATATGTTGATGCTTGTTATGATTTAGTCGTTACTCGGATGCAACAACAGCTAGATGATTTGGCTAGCTTTAAGCTCTAAGCCTCAGAAAATCAAGAAAATCAAGTCTATAAGTATTATCTTTCAAAAGCTAAAAATCAGGAGACTAGATAGATGCAGCAGCTTAAGGGTCTGAGGGAACTCTATAAACATACCTTACTTGATAATGTCTTACCCTTTTGGTCACAGCATTCCCTTGACCGCAAACATGGAGGCTATTTCACCTGTTTAGATCGAGCAGGGAAAGTTTACGATACCGACAAATTTATCTGGTTACAAAACCGTCAGGTATGGACATATTCAATGTTCTACAATCGCCTAGAGAAGAAAGCAGAATGGTTAGATATCGCCCGTCATGGGGCAGAGTTTTTAGCTAAACATGGTCGCGACGAGGAGGGAAACTGGTACTTTGCTCTAGATCGTACGGGACAGCCTTTGGTGCAGCCCTATAATATTTTTTCTGATTGTTTCGCTGCCATGGCTTTTAGCCAATATGCTTTAGCTTCGGGGGAAGAGTCAGCCCAAGAAATCGCTTTGCAAGCCTATCATAATGTGTTGCGTCGCCAGAGTAATCCCAAAGGCAAGTACAACAAGACTTATCCAGGAACGCGATCGCTTAAAAGTTTGGCTGTCCCAATGATCTTAGCTAACCTCTCTTTAGAAATGGATTGGCTACTCCAAGATAGTGAACTAGAGGCAATTCTGGAGAGTACGGTGCAGGAGGTGATGCAAGATTTTCGAGATCCCCAGACAGGATTGATGTATGAAAATGTGACCATTGATGGCGAGCATTTAGACTGTTTTGATGGTAGATTACTCAATCCTGGTCACGGTATTGAAGCGATGTGGTTTGTGATGGATATTGCTCGTCGTCGTAATGATCTGGACTTGATTAATCAAGCTGTTGAGGTGGTTATCAGTATCCTGGAGCTTGCTTGGGATCAGGAATACCAAGGTATTTTTTACTTTATGGATGCTCAAGGTTATCCCCTACATCAACTTGAGTGGGATCAAAAGCTATGGTGGGTGCATTTAGAAACCCTGGTGGCATTATTGATGGGATACAACTTAACAGGAAGAGCAGAATGTTTAAAGTGGTTTGAACGGGTTCATCACTACACCTGGAATCATTTTACCGATTCTGAACAGGGAGAATGGTTCGGCTATTTAAATCGTCGCGGAGAATTGTTACTAAATCTTAAGGGCGGCAAGTGGAAAGGTTGTTTTCATGTGCCCCGTGCTTTATATTTATGCTGGCAGCAGTTGGAAATTTTAGATTCTCCCTAAGATAGTTGCAATTTTGATGCATTTGATCTAAATTCTTTATCAAATCTAAATTTGTTTTGCAGTAACGAACATTTATAATTTTTGAGATTAGAACAAGACAAAATAATCAAACAAAGACACAATAAGAAAACTTTTAAAGTTAATAGGATTATACAATCATGGTTAGAAGAGGAACAGAAGCAGCAGGCGGATTTTTATCAGGTTTTGGCAACTTCATTATGCGGGGTAATGTCATTGATTTGGCAGTAGCCGTAATTGTTGGTGCTGCCTTTAGCAAAATTATCGATTCATTAGTCGCAGATATTATTACTCCCTTAATTTTAAATCCGGCGATGAAGGCGGCTGGGGTAGATAGATTGTCGGAATTGTCGGCTGGAGGAATTCAGTATGGTTTATTTTTAGCGGCAGTGCTGAACTTTTTAGTCATTGCTTTCTGTATTTATTTGTTGGTGCAAGCATTTGAGAAAGCCAAAAAACGTTTAGTTCGTCAAGAAGCCTTAGCGGAAGAAGCTCCTGATGCTACTCTTGTTGCCCAAGAAAGACTGACTGGTGCCATTGAACGTTTAACCACCGTCATGGAAACCAAGTAAAGGGCTTCGCCCCAGCTATTAGCCGTTAGCTTTTTTGGTAAATAAGGGGAAATTGGCGATCCGAAGGCTACGCGGAGCGCGACGCGAAGCTAGTCCTTTAGGGTAATCGCCAGTTTCCCCTTAATATTTTTGATTTTTAGATTCAACTCTAAGTAAGTCAACCTAGTTGCTAAAAGTTAGGATAAATCTCTTGATCAAATAGCTGGCGTATTTTATCTCCTAATTCTGGCTGATTAGCAATTACGTCTTGCACTAGATATTCATAATCTGCTCGCACATCATAATCTAAACGTCTTTTAGGGGATTTGGCTTCGGGCATCCAAGTAGTATGGAAAGAAAAGCCGATATTGAGCTTGGGATGGCTTAATTTATACAGGGGACCCTGGTTTAATTTTCGAGCATCAAAGATCCAAATCTCGCTATTTTGTGACCATTCAGGGTCATTATCAGGGCGATCGCCTTGAGCCAAAAACTCGTCGGAAGTTAAGACTACGCAAACAATATAGCCATCGGTTTGATCCTCAGCATCGGGACGGGGAACAAATTGGGCAGAAGTTCCTAAAGAACGATTATGGAACTGGTAATAATTGTCGGGATTTAGCTCGATCTTGGTTTGACCCGAACCATTAGTTCTAATTTGTAGGTGAAATAGACAAGAAGGAACTCCTTCATAGGTTAAATTAACCACATTTTTTAAGTCTACTAAACGCCCTGGATAGCTCTCATAAGCTTCAACTGCTCGATGGGTAAGGGTGTCAGGCCAACAACCCCAACTATTCCAAAAGATATCGGTATATTTTTTCGTGGGTCTATGGTCAGGACAGACGTAAAATGCCGTAGACCAAGTTAGCAGATACTTAGGATCAATCGCGTTATTCTGAGGATCTGCATGATGGGCTGCCAACTGACGATTGAGTTCTTGGCGATCGCTTTGATCGGGAAATTGCTGGCGATCAATGATGACTCCTGTGGCACCATCAATTACCCACCGTCCCACACGACTGATATCCATGGGGCTGACTATATTGCCCGCCAAACGATGCAGACGAGCAGTTAAATCTGGGTCATCGAATATATCTATATTTTGAGGCTGGTGCAGATAATCGCGATCGCGATCGTCATAGACCGAACGTTCATAGATGCGAATATACTCCGCAATATCAGTCCCGGCTAAATGACTGGCATAAAGCACAATTTGACCATCCGTATCCTCATAATCAACGGTATAGTGAGAAAATTCTGGGTCTAGCTCCACTTCTTGGGCAACAACTGTGGGTAGCTTCTCAGACTTTTTCTGGAATAAACCCCCAGATAGCCGATTAGATGCCGTCTCGGCTGGGGTTAAGTCGGCTCGCTTAACGATATATAGCTTGGTATAAGGATGTTGAGGATAATTGAAAAAATCCATCAACAAAATCTTAAAAGATGTCGCTAAAGAGTTTTGTTGAAAAGGGAGGGTATTCTCTAGAGAAAACTTAAAGGAAGTTTCCACAAACAGAATATAGTTTTTGGTAATCCCCATTTGGTGAACAGTTTGGTCAATTTTTAACGGGCGATTTCCAGGTAGCACAATGTTCCATTTGCGACCTGGTTTTATTGCTACCTGCCGACCATCCCAACCCATCAAATGGACAAAATCATATCCGCCTCTGAAAAAATTGAGTACGGGAATTAATCCTGAAGCCACGAAGCTGACTAGGTTAAGAATTCCCAGCAAACCCGAATACAAAGAAATAAATACTCTTTGCAGACTCTTAGCTAAGATCGAATTTCTGACAATGGACTCCACTGCTATTTTATTGTCTGTCAATCTAGCTTTTAGCGATCGCGAAAAAGCAAACATAGTAGCAAAAGATTTACCAATATTGACGGTAAAGAGTTCTTCTGTGTGGGGGTCAAATACAGGATGAGCTGAACCCATCAAATTTTTAAACGGTAGAGCTTGGGAAGTAGCTAATAAATCTGACCAATCTCGATTTATGCCCACGGGAGTAAGAGTTTCCAGGGTTTCAGGATCAATTTCATAAGGTCTGCCCACATCCCAGGTCACCAGCAACCGCTCCGTCTCATCATCTTGAAGCTGGAAAGGGACAAAAGCCGTATTGAGCTGATTACGAATACCCAAGCTGTTTAACGAGCCACGAGAAATACCCAAATTAGAAAAACCTAATCCCTGATACTGTTCGCTATTTTGACCGTTGGCGGTAGCAAGATCTGCATAATAGCAAGGTGGTTTCATTAAACGAGTTTTCAAACTGGCACCCCCTGAACCAAAGCTCAAGCGATAAACCATGCCATCCCCGTTATAAAGGGCTGTCCAACCATCTTTACTCACCCACACTACTTCTTGCTCGGGATCGACCTTAGCAGAATTGGGAGAACCAACAGGGGCAACGAGAAAGTAATGACCCTGCAAATCCTGAGGTAAAGTTGTAGCTTTACCCTCGGCATCCCTAACGCTAAGCTGGATCGGCTCAACAAACTCTTCTCGGCTTACCGCCACTACTGTTTGGGGAAATCTGGAAGGCAAATTATTATCGGTCTTTTGTGATCTTGGCTGAGGGGTCAATTCTCTGGTTTTTTGACTCATAATTTCTGAGTAAGCAAGCTGACATCCTAAGATAAAGGGTTACTTTGCTGACTACGTTTCCCTGTGCCTAATTTATGTCAACCAGATCTATCTGTAACAATTATTTGTACTTGAACGAGAGAGATCTTTAAGTTATGAATTAAGAAACCGCCGTTTCAGTTTCTACCGTTTCAGCATAATGCTGCTTGCCAAAAAAATAGGCTGTCACAATATGGGAAAGTAAACCGACAGGGCCAAAAAAGAGACACAAGATCAAGGAATGTCTCGTCCACATCTTTTTTTCTTGCCCTTGCCAATAGATCCAGCTGCCGACAAATAAATCCATGGTCAAGAAATGAACCCACCCTGCCCCTGCGGAACCCTCATTGGCAAAAAACTTGGCAATTACAGGCAACTGAGGATTAGCCAAGGCAGCAGCAGATTCTGGATCGACGGTGACGATTAAATAGTAAAGATATATGCCAATGAGCGGGATAACAAAAAAGTAAGAACTCATCACTTTTTTAGTGACACTCCAATTAGGAAATACAATCATCCCCAACCAAAAGGGCATCACATATGCATTGGCAAGATTGAAAAGTAAAGCAAGAGACATAATTTTTAGTAGTGAAGATCAAGAATTAAGATCAAGAACTAAAATGTATTATGGCAAATTCTTTGTACTATAAGCATTTGCTACATATTGTATGAATAAAAGATTAATTCTTTTTCCCTCATAGAAAGCTAGTCCATTATGATTCGTGCTAGAAGTTTATTGTCGCTGCTTATTCCCTTATCGATCATCTTTAATGTTTCCTTGGTTCAAGGACAAGTAGTTGAGGATGAGACGCTTTCGACCGAAGTTGAAACCGAAAATAATCGCAACTTTACGGTTAATGGCGGAAACCAGCAAGGCAATAACCTCTTTCATAGCTTTGATGAGTTTTCGATTCCCCCCAATGGTTCGGTACTGTTTAATAATGCATTGACAATTCAAAATATTATTAGCCGCGTTACTGGTTCATCAATCTCTGAGATTAATGGCTTAATTCAAAGCAACAGCACCGCAAATCTTTTCTTGCTGAATCCCAACGGAATTATTTTTGGGGAAAATGCAACTTTGAATATTGGTGGTTCATTTATTGGCACTACCGCCGAAAGCCTAATTTTTGAAGATGGTGTGGAATTCAGTACCAATTTAGATAACGAACCATCCCTCCTGACTGTTAGTGTGCCCTTGGGTTTACAGTTTGGTAGCAATCCTGGGCAGATTACGAACCGAGCTAACTTTCCCAGCCCTAATCCCCTCGATGCTACTGGTCAGGAGCAGATTAAATTAGGACTAACCACTGCTTCAGGAACAACCTTTGCCTTGTTGGGTAATGGTATCGATTTTGATGGTGGTGCAGCCACTTCCCCCATGGGAAATATTCAATTAGGTAGTGTAGCTGAAAACAGCTTTGTTGCTCTTGAATCTATTCCTGAAGGATGGAAAGTCAATTATGACGATGTAAGTCAATTTCAAGATCTTACCTTCGATAAGTTAGCCTCTGTTGATACTAGCGGCACGGGGGGAGGAAATATCAATGTAACAGGCAAAAACATTAAAATCTTGAATGGTTCAGCCATTACCTCCAATACCCTGGGAAATCTTGATGGGGGAAAAATTCAGATCGAGGCATCTGATTTATTAGAAATTAATGGTAGCGACATTTCAGGTACCAAAATAGATTCTTTATTGGCTAATGTTGAAATATTTTTACCCTTTGCTAGTCAAATTTCTAGCAGCACTTTCGGCTCAGGAAAAGGTGGAGATGTTGACATTAAGGCTCAAAATCTCAAGCTAATTGATGGAGGAGCAATTGAATTACAAACTTTCCTTGGAAGCACTGGTGCTGGTGGTAATTTGTCAATTGCAGTCCGAGATTCTATTGCCTTAAATGGTACTAGACCATTACTAGGAGTGGGGGACAATGCCGTAAATTTAATTCTGCCGATAATTCCCTTAGATACGGCGATTGATCTTAATCAAGCTAGCGAATTGTCTACCGCCTCCATCGGCAGTGGAAATGCAGGCAATATTGATATTTCAACTACGAATATCCGTTTAGAAGATGGATCGATAATAGCCGTAAGTCCTTTTAGTAATGGAAATGCAGGTAGCATTACTGTAAATGCCAAGAAAGCTATCGAGATTATAGGGGCTTCAACCAGAACAGGCAGTGTGAGTAGTCAAATTGCAGCCAATACTTTTGCTGCTGGTAATGGGGGCAACATCAATATTATTACCGACCGACTTACTATTAAAGATGGCGGATTGTTGATTTCCACAACGTCAACCACAGGAGATGCTGGGGATCTTAAGATTGACACTTCTACCACTGAGATTAGCGGATTTCGCGCCCAAGATCAATTTTCTAGCTTGATTTCGACCCAGGGTACTGGAGGGGGAGATGGCGGCAATATAACTCTGAATGCCGATCGCTTAACTATCAGCGATCGCGGTAGACTAAGTGTCCAGGGTTCGGGTTCCAGCATACCCGGAAATTTAATTGTGCAGGCTGACTCAGTTGAACTGAAGAATTTTGCTAGGATTACCGCTGCAACCGAATTTAAGGAGGGCGGTAATATTCAGTTAGGGATTCAAGACCGTCTGACCCTGAGAGAAAATAGTCTGATTTCGGCTGAGGCTTTTAATAGTGCCAACGGCGGCAACCTGGATCTCAATGCTCGATTTGTCGTTGCCTATCCCCAAGAAAATAATGATATTTTAGCTAATGCTCGATTTGGCAATGGGGGGAATATTGCGATCGCCACTAAAGGAATTTTTGGACTAGAGGAACGTAGTTCGACTCCTGCCAATCTGACTAATGATCTAGATGCTAGTTCGGAATTTGGCTCGGCGGGAACTGTGTCGATTTTCTTTCCTAGTTTTTCTAACGTCGAAGGAGTATTAAAACCCCTGGCAAATTATGTAGATGTGGAAAATCTCCTCAACAATAGTTATTGTAAGCTGCGGGGCAATAGTAAATTTATTGCTACGGGTCGTAATGGGATTCCCATAATGCCTGATGATGCAGTAACGCCAGAATATACTTGGTCAGACTGGCGAATTATAGAACCAAAAAAGGAGGAACAAGAGCCAAACGAAGCCAAAGCAACAGCTGAAGTTTCCCCACCGTCAAAAATTGTCATGATTCAGGGATGGGCGACAGATGCGGAGGGAAATATAGTTTTGACCGACAAACCTCCAACGGTGGCAGCTCGAAAACCTGGATTGAATAATCCTGACTGTAATCAAGTGCATGGTAAAAGGTAAAGGGGAAAAGGTAAACAAGAACTCAAATGGATATTATTCTCTGTCATCAAACTGTAGATTTTGATGCGCTAGGTGCCGCGATTGCTTTGTCTCGGCTCAAAACAGGTGCAAAGATCGTGCTAACTGGTGGCGCACATCCTGCGGTGAAGAATTTTCTGGCACTATATCGAGATGAGTTTGATTTTGTCGAGCTGCGCAGTATTCATCCTGAAGCGATCGCCACTATTTATATTGTGGATACCCAAAAAAGCGATCGCCTGGGTACAGCGGCAGCCTGGTTAACTTTGCCGACGGTACAGCACATTGAAGTCTTTGATCACCATTTAGATGCCACCGCCGATATTCCCGTGACCGTAATGCATACGGAAGCGGTAGGAGCAATTACCACCTATATTGTCGAGCTATTACAGCAACACCAGATTACCCTGACTCCTTTTGAGGCAACAGCGATCGCTTTAGGGATTTATGTCGATACAGGCTCGTTAACTTTTGAGCAGACGACTCCTCGGGATGCCAAGGCGATCGCCTGGTTACTGGAACAGTCAGCAAATGTCTCCATAATTGCGGAATATAATGAACCAGGGTTAAGCCCTCAGCTTCAGGAATTATTGCCAGATGTCCTGAGTAATTTACAGCGTACTAATGTTCAAGGTTATACCGTCGCTTCAGTCTTGTTACAGACAGATAAGTTTGTTCACGGTTTGTCTACCCTCGCCGCCAGATTAATTGAATTGACGGAAAGTGATGTCTTGCTGCTAGGTCATCAATATCAAAAAAGTAAGGCAACTAATCCTAGTCAAAATCCGAGTCAAAAGCTGGTAGTTATTGGGCGATCGCGTTTAGCGACAACTAATCTTAATCAACTGTTTATCCCTTTTGGTGGAGGCGGTCATGCTCAGGCGGCTTCTATGTCCCTTACCACCGATGAGCCTCAGGAGATTTTTCAGGAGATATTAACTCAACTAATTAATCAAATCCCTCAACCCCCTACCGCCAGAGATTTAATGTCTTCTCCTGTGCGGACAATTCGCCCTGACACCACCATTGAACAGGCACAAAGGACTTTATTACGCTACGGTCATTCTGGGCTGTCGGTGGTAGATGAAAGCGATCGCCTAGTGGGGATTATTTCTCGTCGAGATCTGGATTTAGCGATTCATCACGGCTTTGAACGCTCCCCCGTCAAGGGCTATATGAGTCGTAACCTGAAAACCATTCTGCCTGATACACCTCTGCCTGAAATACAGTCGATCATGGTGACTTACGACGTTGGCAGACTACCTGTCCTTGAGGCTGAAGAATTAATGGGGATTGTCACTCGCACTGATGTACTACGACAGCTTCACGATCAGTTCCCCCAGTGCCAGATTGATCCTGAGCAGAAAAGCCTCACCTCTCATTTGTTATCCACTCTGGAAAAGCGCCTAGAACCTGCCATCTGGCAGCTCCTCCAACAAGTTACCACAGCAGCCCAAACACGAGGTTGGAATCTTTATTTGGTTGGCGGTGGTGTGAGAGATGTATTGCTCACTAGCGACTGCGAATCTTTATTGTTGCAGGATATTGATTTAGTAGTAGATGGTTATCATCGTTCTATGGACGACCACGCAGGGGTAGAACTAGCCTCGGTGATTCAGCAGATGTACCCCCAAGTCGGCGTCACCATTCATGGGGAGTTTCAAACCGCAGCTCTAACTTGGCATCAAGATCCAGTTTTGGGTAATCTTTTAATGGATATTGCAACTGCTCGCACTGAATTTTATCCTTATCCCGCAGCTAACCCCCAAGTTGAGGCTAGTTCAATTCGTCAGGACTTATACCGCCGAGATTTCACCATTAATGCCCTCGCAGTACGCCTCACTCCGCCCAAACGGGGGGAATTTTCCCGTAAAGGAGATTTATTAGACTTTTTTGGTGGTTTACTAGATTTGCGATCGCGTCAGATCCGAGTCCTCCACGCCAATAGCTTTATTGAAGATCCCACCAGAATTTATCGCGCCGTCAGATTTGCTGTGCGCCTGGGCTTTTCCATTGAACCCCAGACAGAAGAATATATCCGCTATGCCATTGATAATCAAATCTATGACCAGTTTCACAACCAAAATCGTCAAATTCCTGCCTTAACTACCAGACTCAGGGCAGAATTGAAGTATATTCTCCAGTCTAACTATTGGCAGCCAGCCCTCAAGCTGCTGAACCAACTCAAGGCTTTAACCTGTTTACATCAAGATTTAAGTTTAACTCCCACTTTAAATCGGGAGATCCACTTAGTCTCTAAATGGTCAGTCTTATTTGAACCAAAAGTAAGCGAACATTGGTTAATCAGATTAGAAACATTGATTGCTCATCTAGCCCCTAAGTCAAGAATAATAGTGGCAGAAAATCTACAATTACCTAAAGACAGTCTCCAGCGATTAGAACAGCTAGAAATCTGGGAAACACAACTAGCAAGCCAGTTAGCAAACACTCAGTTTAATAGTCAGGTTTATCAGCTATTGCATCCTTATAAGCTTTTACAATTAATTTTATTTGCCGCCAAAAGTGAGCTAAAAAATCGTCGTCGAATTTGGCAATATATTACTGATTTATCGCAAGTAAAACCATTGCTAAATGGTAATGACTTAAAAACCCTAGGTTATAAACCAGGACCGTTATATAAACAGATTTTAGATGATCTTTTAACTAAAACTCTGGATCATCAGATTAGCGATCGCATCATGGCGATCGAATATGTAAAATCCAAGAGAAAGTTTGTTTAGAAATAGGATAGCTGTAGCTGATTAGTAGAGCTTAACTCCCTAACTCCCTAAATCCCTAAATCCCTAAATCACTTGCCAATATTTATAGGCAGCATAAGCCATGGTGACAACTCCCGTGAGAATAGCATCTTCGTCTATTTCAAATTTGGGATGATGGAGAGGATAGTTGGTTTTATGATTATGTCCTACCCCCAGACGAAACATACAACCAGGAACATTATCCAAATAAACGGAAAAATCTTCTGCCCCCAAAGAAGGTTCGGGCAAAATTTGGACGCTTTCATCGCCCCAAGCTTCCCGCGTTGCCGCTTCAATAATTTGGGTTAGAGTTTCATCGTTATGTACCGAAGGCACTCCCCGACGATAATCAACCTGGCATTTAGCACCGTAGATTTGGCAGATCCCCTGAACTATGTTTTCAATCCATCCAGGTAGATTGTCATAGCTTTCAGGATGGAGCGATCGCACTGTGCCCTTCATGGTGACGCGATCAGCAATGACATTATGGGCGCGACCTCCCTCAATCTGTCCCAGGGACAAGACAATGGGATGTAACGGGTTTTGCGTACGGCTAATAGCTTGCTGCAAGGTGGTGATCACCTGAGCGGCAATCCAGATGGCATCGATCGCCTGATGAGGACGCGCACCGTGTCCTGATTCTCCCTGAATGACAATTTCTAAGTTATCGGCTGCGGAGGTTAAAGCCCCATAGCGAATCCCAATCTGACGGGCAGGAATGGAAGGAAAAACATGCACCCCATAAATGGCATCAACACCGTTCATCACACCATCTTCTACCATCCACTTTGCCCCTAAAGCGATTTCTTCGGCGGGCTGAAACAGAAAGCGCACATTACCTGGCAAGTTATCTGAAAGCTGAGATAGCACCATTGCTGTCCCCATGCCTAAAGTGGCGTGAACATCATGACCACAGGCGTGCATAATTCCAGGATTAGCCGAAGCAAAATCAAGGTTAAGCTGCTCTTGAATTGGTAAGGCATCCATATCCGTGCGAATACCTAAGGTACGGCGATCGCTGCCATTACCGACTAGCTCCCCTACTACCCCCGTTTTCCCCACTGCTTCTTGCACATTCAAACCGCAAGAAGATAGTACCCCCGCAATATAGGCAGAAGTTTGATGCTCTTTGCCACTTAACTCAGGATGAGCATGGAGATGGCGGCGAATTTCAATTAATCGCGGGGTGAATTTCTGGGCAATATCTTTGATTTCGGCAAGCATTTTGTTATAAGAGCTAAAAGCTAAAAGCTAAGAGCTAAGAGCTATATGCGTAGCGGTATCCTTTAGGACGAACAGTATTGTTTTGAGCAAGGAAGCCCGCGTCGCCGAAGGGCGAAAGGGCAAGTCTTGCTGTTGTACATCATGCTTTCAATCAGCAACGCCGATTATTCCTGTTCTACAATCACGATGGTAATGTTATCCGACCCTCCTGCTGCCTTAGCGGCATCAATTAATTCTTGGGCAGTTGCTTGACAAGATTGTAGATTAGTCAGAGCAGTTTCAATTTGCCCATCCGTCACTTCTTCTGTTAAACCGTCACTACAAATTAACAGGCGATCGCCTGATGAAACCTCAAATTTTTGAATTTCAATATGCTGCAAGTCTTCTCGTCCTAAACACTGAGACAAGACGTGTCTCCAAGGATGAAACTTCGCCTGTTCCGCATCAATTTCTCCTTTCTTGAGAGCCATCCCCACCCAGGTATGGTCGTCGGTAATTTGCTCTAAATGGGAGCCACGAAGACGGTATAAGCGAGAATCTCCCACGTGAGCACAAAGAGGCTGCTCATCACGAAAAATTAGCACTACGACCGTAGTGCCCATATCTCCCCTTTCGGGATGATGCTTTTGGTCTTCGAGAATGCCGTCGTTAGCTTTGCTTACTGCTTCTTTTAGCAATACTTCGGAGTCGACGGGGGAATCCCAATTCTCTTGCAAATAAGCATAAATTATTTCTGTGGCAATCCGGCTGGCTTCTTCTCCCCCAGCATGACCGCCCATCCCGTCAGCGACAATAAAAAAACGCCCCAGTTCATCATCAACAAAGTAATTATCTTGGTTGGCTGTTCTGACAACACCTGTGTCAGTAAGACCTATAAATTGACGCTTCATAAACTATTAGAACTATTAGTCTGTATGATAAAAATCAAAGATAAAGTCAGAGATTACTTCGTCTAAAGGGACGAATGTACCTTGACCGCTACACAACTCTTAAACAATATCTATGGGTTGTTAAACTCATGATACCTATTTAGAACATACGGTCAATGCGGTCAAGACGTTTTAATAGTCGCAACAATGCCCATCCAGGCACTAATGCAATCGTAGCAGCGATCGCTGCCAAGATCTCGAATTCACTGACCAAAAGTAGAGTGGCGCAAATTAATAACGCACTCAACAACACAGTATAGTTTGTCCCTAGCTGAACCGCACTTAAGCGGCGCATTACTCGCTCTGATTCGAGAGAACGAACTCGAACTCGCAAATCTCCTCTCTCCAACTTATCTATTGTATCGTCTATTCGACCAGGCAATCCCAGGGCGGCTGTCCCTACCTGAGCTGCCTGTCTACCTAATTCATCAAAAATCGTACTGCCATTAGGGCTATTGTTCGTCATAAGCTTCATTGCATAGGGTTGAGCTACTTCCATAAAGTTAAATTCAGGGTCTAGACCTTTACCCACCCCTTCTAGGGTAGAAAAGGCACGCATCACAAAGGTGAAGGTGGCGGGAAAGCGAAATGGTTGTCCGTAAGCAATTTCATAAAGATCTTCACTAATGGCATCCACCGATTGTTCTTCAAAGGGCTTGTCCATGAAGTTATCCAGCATAAACTGAATTGAACGCCTAACGGAACTCATGTCTCCCGTAGGTACCAACGCCCCTAAGTTAATTAGAGAGTTTACTACTTTATCAGCATTTTTTTGCGCCACCCCCACCAGGGTATCCATAAGACCTTCTCGGATGTTACTTTCAATTTTTCCCATCATGCCAAAGTCATAGAAAATCAGTGCCCCATCAGCATTCACGGCAATATTTCCTGGGTGAGGATCGGCATGAAAAAAGCCACCTCCTAAAATTTGTTGAAGATAAGCTTTCGCCCCCAACTGTGCCAAGAGTTTGCGGTCAAGTCCCGCAGCTTCAATTGCTTCATAGTGACTGATTTTGATACCAGGCATATATTCTAAAGCCAATACTCTGGGAGAAGCGTACTTCCAGTAAACTCTGGGGACACAGACCCAATCTTCTCCTCGAAAATTACGACGAAAGGTATCAGCATTGCGGCCTTCTAGCAGATAGTCAGTTTCTTCCCATAAAATCCGACAGCACTCGTCGTAAATACCAACCCAATCGCGGTTCTCCCCCCATTTGGGATGATTTTGAAAATAGCGAGCAATCTGACCCAAAATAGCCAGATCAATGGTAAAAAGCTGTTTTAATCCTGGTCGCTGTACCTTAACAACTATGTCATCCCCATTAAATAACCTGGCTCGATGAACCTGCCCCAAACTAGCTGCTGCCAAAGGTATGGGGTCAAAACTAGCAAACAGCTTATCAATGGGCTTGGTAAAGTCTGCTTCAATAGTTTCTTTCACCTGTTCATAAGAAAAAGCGGGGACTCGATCCTGAAGTTTGGAAAGTTCTTCTACGTACTCTAGAGGAAAAAGATCGGCGCGAGTAGAAAACAACTGACCTAGTTTAATAAAAGTAGGTCCTAAATCGAGAAAAGTCTCACGAATCCAAATTGCTTGAGCTCTGCGTCTGGCTGCCTGTTTTTCAGGGGTAAATCCGCCAGAGTAAGTCCACTTGCGACCATTGCGCCAATTGCTAAACAAAAACGCAAAGGCAAATGCCCAAATATCAAAGCGACGACGATTCCGCGAATACTTGCGGCGATTCCAGCGATAAGACTTGCCTGAAATTGGCAGGACGGCTGATTTCTCAATAGATTGCTGCGACGCAACTGCTATCGATAAGGGCTGATCGGACTTACTTGAATCGTAATCTGTTGGATTTTGATGGGGAAAGACAGGAGACACAGATTTTTATGACAAAAAATTAATTATGATGTTATTTGGTTAACTATGATTAACTAATTTAAATGGTAGCGACTTATTGAGCAAAAAACTGAGAGAATCTTTTTCACTTAGTCACTTGCCACTGCACCAACAGCAAAAAACTCAGAAGCAAAGGCTCCGCTAGTCCTGGTTACAGGCTAAAAAAGACCTAATAAGATTTGTAATTATGAGATTTTGTAAATTTTATAAATAATTTTAGAAGTAGGAATTCTAATGTTAGCATTACACTCTTAATAAACTATAAGCTTTTTTTACTTCTAGAGGTTGAGCAATCAAAATACAGAGGCGAACAGAATGCTTAACTCCCGTATGAACCGAGTACAGCTACCCCTCATTCCTGTGGTGAGTGAACTAATTCGGAATCATCCAGGAACGATCTCTTTAGGACAGGGGGTAGTTAACTATCCGCCGCCTCCTGAGGCGATCGCTGCTTTGCAGACTTTCTTGTCTTGTGACCGCAATCATCTCTATCAAGCTGTTACAGGCATTGAACCTTTGGTTGAGGCGATCGCCCAAAAACTGAAAATAGACAATCAAATTGAGATTACCCAGGCAAACGAGATTGTGGTAACGGCAGGAAACAATATGGGTTTTCTCAGTACTATTCTGGCAATTACTCAGGCAGGGGATGAGATTATCCTCAATACCCCCTATTATTTTAATCACGAGATGGCAATTACCATGGCTAACTGTCATCCTGTGTTGGTAAATACCGATGAAAAATATCAGTTAGATCTTCAGGCGATCGCCCAAGGGATTACTCCTAAAACTAAGGCTATTGTGACGATTTCCCCCAACAATCCCACAGGGGCAGTATATTCGAGAGCAAGCTTGCAAGCCGTCAACGATCTTTGTCGCGATCGCGGTATTTACCACATCAGCGATGAAGCCTATGAATACTTTACCTACGATGGCGTTGAGCATATCTCCCCTGCCAGTTTTCCCCATAGTGCAGACCATACCATATCCTTGTTTAGTCTTTCTAAATCCTATGGTTTTGCCAGTTGGCGCATTGGCTATTTAGTCATTCCTCGACATCTTTTGCTACCCTTCAAAAAAGTACAGGATACTAACCTGATCTGCCCTCCCGTTGTATCTCAATATGCAGCCTTAGGGGCATTGACTGTGGGCAAAAGTTATTGTCAGCACCATCTGTTGGAGATTGCCCAGGTACGTAAAGTTGTCAGGGAGCAATTACAGTCCATTAAGCAGATCGCGGTGATCGCTCCCGCCCCTGGCGCATTTTATTTTTGGTTGAAAGTAAACACGGAGCTAGACGATCTTGAGTTGGTCAAACAACTAATTGAACAAGATCGAGTAGCGGCGATTCCTGGTAGCACTTTTGGCATGGAAGATGGCTGTTATCTACGAATAGCTTATGGTAGTCTGCAACTATCTACAGCGAAAGAAGGAATTGAGCGATTAATTAAAGGATTGAACAGGGTGGTTTCTGCCTAAACAGCAGAGCAGCAAGATATTTGATATTTTCTGGATTAAAAGTTTTAGGCGCTAATCATGACTTGGAGAGTTAGACCTGTCATTCTCCAGGTAGCAAAGCAGTTTTCAAACAAGACTTCGCTGGCAGCACCCAAATCCCCATCTTCACCAACAAAACCACCTTCAATTAGCTTGCCACCTCTGGTTTCCAGATTGAGGCGAATGCCGTCGTTTTCCGTTTGCAGAACTAATTTTCCTCTAGCCAAGACTTGTCCTGCACGACTAATAATTGCACATTCCATCGAGATTAATTAATACCCACTTATCAAGACGAATATCATCCCATACTGTTGTCCCATACTATCGCCAAATCAAAATCAGGTGATTAGGCAAGGAAGAGTTTAGGAATTTGAGAAAGAGTAACGATCGCTTCCTACCTACTACCTACTACCTACTACCCACTACCTAACAAATAAACCGATCAATAACAAAATCAAGCATCAGTTATTTTTATGCTGCCGTTATGGCTGTGATTCGCTGCAAACTTAGTTTAGCTTGTGCCAAATCGTAGGGGAAAGGTCTGGCAACTGGTTGATAATCTCTCGGATTGCTTGCACCATGACGCAGTACTGCATTGACCAACAAACAATCGCGATCGCTCAAATTAATTGAGCCATGTAAAATTCCCTGGGGAATCGTGACCACCCGGGGAAATTCTTCTGTCAAGGGAATATATTGATATTGGCGATCATACAAGACTACTAACACAAAACTTCCTTTGACCACGAGAATTTGGTCTGTCTGCTGCTTATGAACAAAAAGATCATCAATAGTCTTAGCGGGTACTTTCACCACAATGGTTTCATTACTAGATTGAGGGGTATAAAATTCAGCCATGCCCCCCTGAATAGATTTAATTATTTCAACCTTTACACCTGGTATTAATCCCATAATTGCTAATGACTATATTCTCTAAAGATCAATGCTTACGTTTCGCTTTGCATCAGCAAAAGTTACGAATATTTGCATTATTACAGAAAAATATTGACAAAGGTTTCGCAATGGTATCTAAATACACAGTTATTTGGATTCTTTTTGATCTCCGTAGCAAAAAATACATTTAATTTTTGGGCTTGATGCCGATGATTGTCCGATGGCGAGGATCGCTAGGGAAGGTTCCATGATAGTCAAAGCCTGCTTGTTGCAGTGCTGCCTCGACATCAAAAGTGTAGTAATCATCACTCCAGGGTTCCGTGCTTTTCATGAGAGTAAACAATACTGGGGGAAGATTTTGGATTACAGGAGAAGCGGGATTATTGTCAATGATGGCGATCGCTCCGCCTGGTTTCAGGATGCGAAGTACCTCATGGAAAATTGCCG
The DNA here is from genome assembly GCA_046050865.1 of Cyanobacteriota bacterium. Lineage (GTDB taxonomy): Bacteria > Cyanobacteriota > Cyanobacteriia > Cyanobacteriales > Xenococcaceae > Waterburya. Next base: position 3,975 of record JBJOPG010000002.1, on the reverse strand, counting down.
CTGTTGCCTGACGAGGTAGTTCATGGATCACAAACTGTAAAGTCACCAAGTCTAGGGAATTATCGGCTAATCCGGTGGATTCTCCCAAACCATGAATCCATTGACTAACTAATTGCTGGGTATCGGCAGTTTGCGCCACCGCCAGCATATAGGGAGACAAGTCTAAGCCGATGGTATGGATGGGGCTGTCTTGCCGATCTGCAAAATATTGATGGAGTGTTCGGGTAGAAATCCCCACTGAGCAACCCAGATCGAGCATATCAGTTATGGTTTCAGGTAGATATGGTTCTATGATTTGGTAAAAACTGTGACGTAAACGTTGCTGTGCTGCTTGCCAAGTCAACTCTTCATCTTTCCAAACCCGTAGAGCCATAGAATTGGTAGCTGAAGCTGCTTCAAAAGCCGCCTGCCAACAGAGGTTTCCTTGATCATAAGCATGAAAAGGGACTTGATAATAATCAGGATAGGCGATCGCCGGATTGGTAACAGAAGCTAATAAATCTTTGACGGTGGAATTTTCCAAAGCTTGATAATTTTCCCGCCACGGTATCCCATTTTTTTCGGCAGTATTAATTAATACCCGACGAGCTTGCCCCTGCATTAGACGATAAACTGGCTTGGTTTGAATGAGGAGATTAACCAAACGAGACAGTAAATCATCTCCTGCCCAATCGGGTTTTAATTTTTCTGGCAATTTCTCTGGTAATTTCTCTGGTAATTTCTCTGGTGAAAGTGTCACAGCGATCTATTGTCTAAGGATGTCAACATTATACGACCAGGAGTCGCTCTCGAATTAGCTTCTAGCTTCTAGCTAAATTTGAGTTAAAAACCAACCCCTTCTTCTCGACCGACCTTAATTCTCCCCAAGTCCCTATCCCCAAGTCCCCAAATTGCAATCAGGACAGATCTTTTGGTTACTGAATAGTGACAAATCACAGACGCAAACTTAACGGCGGATGGTCACAAATGGAAATGATTTGGGAACAATAGCTATCAATAGTAACTAATACAGGTTTGACCAAAAATTCTATATGAGTCAAATTTTAAATCCAACGGAAATATTAACAAATTTATCTAGCTCCAGGGCGACTGGGATACTGCAAGCATCTGATAGCCGCGTAAATTGGAGTATTTATTTAGAAGAAGGACGGATTAAATGTGCAGCTAATTCGGTACAGCATTTGATGGTAACTTTAGACCATCATCTTCGCTGCCTGGGATTGCAGAATGCAGCAGCGGCAGCCAAGTCTATTCCTGCACCGACCTCGGAACAACAGGGAGAAAATAATAACTGGCTAGAAGGGGGACGGATTATTCCCTCAATCAATTGGCTGGTTTTACGAGAGCATCTTGATCGCGAACAGGCACAACAAATTTTTGCCAGTCTGAGTAAAGAAGCGATCGAAACTTTTTTATGGCTCAAAGAAGGGGATTATAAATGGCTAAAAAATTCCAACTTGCCCCAACATGCTTTAGCAGCGAGGGTGACCTTTCAAAATACTGATTTACCTTTATTACTGCAAAATATGCAGCAGCGGATTAGAGGTTGGCAGCATTTTAATACAGCAATTCGATCGCCTTATCAATGTCCCTATCTAGCAGATGCTAAGTCTTTAACTGAGTCTTCACCGCCAATATTATTGAAAATTGCCAAATTTTTAAAAGGCTTGAGCTTTCGACAGTTAGCTTTGATTCTCAATCAAGATGAGTTGAAAATTGCTCAACTGCTCCATCCTTATGTCAACAGTGGTGAAATTACAATTCGAGAACCACCCAATCCTTTTGGTCTGCTACCTCATATTCCTGCTCAGGCAAATTCTGTAGCTGTTCGAGATGCTACGACTAAGTTGAAGATTGCTTGTATAGATGACAGTCCCACGATCCTAGATGAGATGCAAAGATTCTTGACAGATGATGTCTATGAAATCACTAAAATCGAAGATCCGCTGAAGGCAGCACCGATTCTCTTGCGCTTGAAGCCAGATCTCATTTTGATGGATATCTCGATGCCCAACATCAATGGCTACAAACTCTGTAGTTTTTTTCGAGGCAGCGCATCCTTAAAAGATGTTCCCATCATCATGGTGTCAGGGAGAACGGGTTTTATTGATAAAACCAGGGCGAAAATGGTCGGTGCTACCGACTATCTCACGAAACCATTCTCTCGGGCTGAATTATTGACGGTGGTTAATCGACATTTATCTGCTACAACACCAGCTTTTTAGGGGTATTGATTTTCATTCTAGACTTCTCAACCATCAAAAAATTCTCTTAAATACTAAAACTAAAAATCATGAAAACCATCTTAGTCGTTGATGACTTACAGGCGCAATTAAATCTAATCTCAGGCTATTTAGAACAGGAAGGGTTTAACGTTGTCACTGCCGGTAATGGTCAAGAGGCTTTAGAAAAAGCTGCGGCTCAAGCTCCTGATTTGGTAATTACTGATTTAGTCATGCCAGAAATGAGTGGCTTAGAATTTTGTCGCAAGCTCAAGAAAAATCCCGAAACTGCTTCTATTCCCGTAATTGCTTGCACCACCAAAGATCGGGATATGGATAAGCAATGGGCGAAAAAACAGGGTGTAGTAGCGTATTTGGTTAAACCATTTACCCAAGCAGAAATGATATCCGCCGTTAGACAATCAGTAGCAGGTTAGTTTTGTGAGCAGTTTATCTACTACCGACAGACTAAAAGACTTATTGCCGCAGCTTTTTAGTGAGCAGCAGCGCCAGGGCAATTATTATCTCAGGTTTCAACTGACTAAGGACATCAATGTCCTGCTGGATTTGAGCTATGTGCAAGAGTCCATCACCATTGATAGTAACCAAATTACGCCAATTCCTAACCTACCTGAGTACGTGATGGGTTTAATGAGTACACGGAACCAGGTGTTCTTGGCACTAGATTTAGCTCATTTAGCAGGATTTCCTCCAGAAACCCTCAATCAAAGAGAATACCAAACCATCGTGGTGCGGGTTCGTTCTCAGCAAAATAAGATGCAGACTGATGAATTTGACTTATATGGTTTAACCGTAAAACGGATTCAAGGGGTCTCACGATTTTTGCCAGAACAGTTTAATACCTCAAAGGTAATTGCCCCAGATATCCTGCGTCCTTTTATTCAAAGCTCGATTCAGGAAAATCAAGCTGATTCAAATGAACTGCAATATTCATTTTTCATCGATCTGGAGCGGTTAATTGCCACTCAAATTCAGTCGTAAATTATTCAAATTTTTATTTTTATCTCTATTAAGCTTTACTTACAAAAAATTTCCCTAATTATTTCTCAACTTAAAGACTATGCAGAACCACCTATCTCAAAAGTTTATTTTCGCTGATCAGACCAAAAAATTGAATAGTAGCTGGAAATTAGCCCTTGTGCTATTGGGTTTAGGCAGCTTTTTGCCCTCTAGCTTGCCCCTGGTAGCAGAAAGAATGCAGCCATTACTGTCAACCAAGGTTATGGCTCAGGAAGCGCCACCAGCGACGAATAGAATGCTAGGAGTGATTAGAATTGGTGTTCTCTCGAAAGAAGATAAGCAAGATACCATCAAAGAATGGCAACCGACTATTGATTATCTAGCAAAAGCTGTTCCTGGCTATACTTTTGAGCTAGTGGTGGAAGACTTTGAAGGGATGTATAAACTGGCGGAAACCAATGGGGTGGATTTTTTCATTACGAACCCAGGGATGTATGTCGATTTTGAAGCTAGTTATGGAGCGAACCGCATTGCTACCCTCAAAACCCTCCGTTTAGGTAAGCCTTATGTCAAATTTGGTGGGGTGATCTTTACCAAAGCCGATCGCAGTGATATTAACAATCTCCAAGACCTTAAAAACAAGAACTTCATGGCGGTAGATCCAATCTCTCTGGGGGGATGGCAAATGACAGAGGGGGTTTTATTCGATGCGGGGATCGAAAATCCCGAAAAGTTTTTTAATCTCACCTTTGGGGGTACTCACGAAAAAGTA
>JBJOPG010000001.1:0-55098 GCA_046050865.1 Cyanobacteriota bacterium | reverse complement strand
AATTCAATCGCCTAAGAACACACCTAAGAACATGAGCAAGCAAGTCACCACCGCACCCAGTACCAAAGTAACGGAATATAGTCCTTTGGCGATCGCCCCCGCCAGAGTATTGCGGGGTGATCATTGTTTGGCTCATTCAGCTCAAGAAATTGCGGCTTTGGGTACACGTCCCCTAGTAGTTGCTGGGAATCAGACTTTAAAGGTAGTAGCAGATTGGTTGCAACCTGTCCTAAAAGCTGCCAACCTTAAGAGTGAAACCGCCAGCTATGCTCCTGACTGTGCCGACTCTTCCCTCGCACGATTGAAAAAGGCAGTGGAACACCACGAGGCGGATATGATTATTGGGGTTGGTGGCGGAAAGGCTCTGGATATGGCAAAATTACTGGCTTATCAATGTGGTTTACCCATAGTTACAATTCCCACTTCGGGAGCTACCTGTGCCGCTTGGACAGCTTTATCTAATGTCTACTCGGAAGCGGGCGCGTTTCAGTATGATGTTACTCTTAGTCGCTGTCCTGATTTGTTGATTCTCGACTATGGATTAGTGCGGACTGCTCCTCAACGTACTTTAGTGGCAGGCATTGGTGATGCGATCGCCAAATGGTATGAAGCTTCTATTAGTAGTGGTGATGCCACCGCTACCTTACTAATTTCAGCGGTACAGCAAGCCAGAGTTTTGCGGGATATCTTATTTCAAAAATCAGCGATCGCCCTCGAAGATGCGGAGAGTGATGCCTGGCGGGAAGTAGTTGATGCCACTGTATTATTGGCGGGAGTCATTGGCGGTATTGGTGGCGCCGACTGTCGAACAGTGGCTGCCCATGCGGTGCATAATGGCTTGACTTATCTACTAGAAGCCCATGATGTTTTGCACGGCGAGAAAGTAGCCTATGGCATTCTAGTGCAGCTAAGGCTAGAAGAAATGGTGCAGGGCAACCAGCTTGCCGCATCAGCCCGTCAGCAGCTATTAAAGTTTTATGGTGATATTGGCTTACCCAAGTCCTTAGAAGATTTAGGCTTAAAAGACATAACTTTGGCGAGTCTTCGTCAGGTAACGGCGATCGCCACTCAACCCCAGTCAGATATTCACCGACTACCCTTTACTGTATCCGCTGAACAGTTAGCAGCGGCGATGGTATCCACCTTAGCTGAAACTAGTAGAAGTGCTCAAATTACTAACTGATGTTACGCAACTTAAGTAAAAAATGTAGTTTAGGGATTTGGGGATTTGGGGAACCAATCTTCCCTACCTCCCCGTCTATGAGTAAGGCCAGTTACTAAAGAAATGGCGTAGATTTCAGCCAGTCTAATAATAAAGAATTAAATTGTTCAGGATCTTCATCATGGGGACAATGCCCCGCTTGTTCTAGTTCAATTAACTTTAAATTAGTATTTAACTCGGCGATCGCTCTTGCTTGATTAGGGGGAATCATCTTATCTTGTAAACCCCAAATCAAGAGGATGGGGATGGTAATGGGGGGCAGTAAATCTCGAACAGACTCAGCAAAATTATCCTTTCTCACACTCCTAGAGAGGCGAAATAGGGTTTGCTCGGAGCCTTCGTCATAAGCAGGACTAGATAATATTTCCACCAATTCATCAGTAATTGCATCCTTATTGGGATAGGCAATTCCCGCCCATTTACGAATAATGTTTGGTCTTCTGACGATCTTGAGCAGGTTTTTAATTAAGAAGGGAGAAGCAAACAAGTTTTCGATCGCCGTCACTAACGGACGAACTAGGGGTGGTAATACATCCTCCCGCACAGATACATCTGGCAAACTTAACATCACTAAACCCTTAACCATCTCAGGATAGACAGCAGTGGTGTTTAAACAAACTAATGAACCAATGGAGTTACCCACCAGAATTACGGGAACACCAATAAAAGTTTGCCAAAAATCATGAACTTGCTCTGTCCATAAGGCAGCACTATATTCTGTATCCGCTTTTCTCGATGCACCAAAACCCAGAAGATCTAGAGCGTATACGGTATGGTTCTGGGCGATCGCGGGTAAATTATGCCGCCAATGCTCGATACTGGCACCAAAGCCATGAATAAAAATTATGGGGAGAGTTGTATTCGGTGCTAATTCTTGCTTCGCTCTCAGGTAACTATAGCGAGTTTGCCATCCTCGCCAAACCCAGTCTCTCTGATTGCCGATCCGCTCTTGCCAAGATTGGTTTGTAGTCAATTTAGTTACTTAAAAAATATTTACAAAATACCTCGTGGTGATGGAAAGCGTATCTAATGCTGGTTCGGGAATATGCACTAATTGAAGCTGAAATTAACTTAACATTCTATTAATAATAAGATCGGTAAGATAGTAGATGATATTTCAGTTTTTATCATCATAAATTTTTTGATCCACAATATTACTAACATAAAAGGAAGAAACCAGTACGCCTGTGAGAGATAGAAGACGCAGTAACAACAGTCGCGATTTAACCAAAACCAACGAAAGAATTCGCTTCCCCGAAATTCGCGTTATCGACTCTGAAGGAGAGCAGCTAGGAATCATCACCCCCAAAGAAGCTCTCGCCAGAGCGCAAGAGCAAGGCTTAGATTTAGTCCTAGTCAGCGAAACCGCTAAACCCCCAGTCTGTAAAATTATGGATTATGGGAAATATAAATACGAGCAGGACAAAAAGCTCAAAGAAGCGAAGAAAAAGCAACACAACGCTGATGTAAAGGAAGTAAAAATGCGCTACAAAATTGAGGAGCATGATTACAATGTGCGAGTCAAGAATGCTCAACGCTTCCTCAAGTCAGGAGACAAGGTTAAAGCGACCATCAGCTTTCGCGGCCGAGAGATCCAGCACTCTAGATTAGCGGAAGATTTACTGCGTAGAATGGCGAAAGATTTGGAAGAGTATGCCGAAGTGCAACAGTTTCCTAAACGAGAAGGACGCAATATGATGATGATGTTGTCACCCAAGAAGTAGGTTAATCCAACATCGCATTTAGATATACGATAACAAGAGAGAAGGATCATTTGTCCTTCTCTTTTTTAGGTTTTGCCTGGTTTCACCGACTCCAACCTAACTTTGGTTTGCCTTAGTATCCTGTACTGCTACCCAAAACAAAAGTACCGTCAGGGGAATGCTTGCCGCCAAAATCAAACCTGTAACGGTGCCGCCCAATTCAGGATTACCAGAAGATAGTTCAAAAACTGAACCCACCCCAGCGATCGCCGTAATACAACACAAAAGTAGGCAAATTCCGCTCTTTGGGGTCATAGAAACCATAGTAATTAACTCCTCTATTCTTTTATTCTTTGATTAACTAGCTAGTTGATAAATTCACTTGATTATTTTTTGACTGGCTTAACTGCACTCAGGGAAAAACCTCTTTTCTTCAACTCTTCATTCAGAGCTAGATTGTTTTCCACTCGATCCACAAACATCACCCCGTTAAGGTGATCCATTTCATGCTGAATGGCGCGGGAGAGTAAACCAGTAGCCTCTAGTTTACAGGGTTTTCCCTGCTCATTCTTATAAGACACTTTGATCGCTTCAGGACGAGTTACTTCTAAATAAACCCCAGGAATACTCAAACACCCTTCTTCGGAGCTACAAAAGTTAGTTCCTGATTTAGTGATTTTGGGATTAATTAAGACCAAAGGCGGCACATCAGGCTGATCTAAGGCAATATCAATCACAATTAGCTGCTTGTGGATACCTACTTGGGGCGCTGCCAGACCAATTCCTTCGGCACTGTACATTGTTTGAAGCATTTCTCTGATGGTGTTGCGGAGATTGTCGTCAACTTTGGTAATTCGTTTAGCAGGCTGACGCAAAACGCGATCGCCCAGAAAATGAATATCTAAGGGTGGTTGCTCAAGCTTCTGCTTTGCTACTGCTGTCGCCGTGGTCATATATCTAAGTATCTAAATAGAATTATCTAAAAATTTGATTACTTTGTTTTGATTAGTATATATTTTATCGTTTTCTTACCTATCAGTCGGGGAGTAGGATAACACACTCCCAGAATTTATGTTATTCCTGCAAAAAACTTTTCTCTGGATATCTTTAGGCTATGTAAAAAAAATAGTTTAAAGTTAATCCAAGCTCGTCTAAGCAAATTAATCAATTAATGAGAGATTTATATCCAGCCATTGAACCCTACAACCAAGGAAAGTTAAAAGTTTCTGAGTTACATACCATCCACTATGAAGAGTCGGGAAATCCTCAGGGGAAACCAGTGATTTTTCTCCATGGTGGCCCTGGTGGGGGCATAGTTCCCATGTATCGTCAGTATTTTAATCCTCAACAGTGGCGAATTGTAATTTTTGACCAGCGAGGTTGTGGGCAGAGTACCCCCTATGCCGAATTGCGCGAGAATACTACTTGGGATTTAGTTAAGGATATTGAGCAAATCAGGCAGAAACTTCAGATTGACAAGTGGGTAGTGTTTGGGGGCAGTTGGGGCAGCACTCTCGCCTTAGCCTATGCTCAAACTCATCCCAATCGCTGCAAGGGACTAATTTTGCGCGGCATTTTTCTGCTGCGCTCTGGGGAGATTCGTTGGTTTTACCAAGAAGGAGCAAATCATATTTATCCTGATGCTTGGCAGGAATATCTCAAGCCGATTCCCCCCGAGGAAAGACATGATTTACTAGCCGCTTACCATAAAAGGTTAACCAGTGAAGACTCTGAAATCCGCCTAGAAGCTGCCCGCGCTTGGTCGGTATGGGAGGCTAGCACTAGCAAATTAATTCCTTCTCCGGTGAGTCAAGCTAGTTTTGCCAGATCGGAATTTGCGGAAGCTTTTGCCCGTATTGAATGTCATTATTTTGTCAATCGAGGATTTTTTGCGCGGGAAAATCAGCTTTTAGAAAATGTCGAGCAGATTCGCCATTTACCAGGGGTAATCGTCCAGGGGAGATATGATGTGGTGTGTCCGATGATTAGCGCTTGGGAACTTCATCAAGCTTGGCAGTCGGCAGAATTTATGGTTATTGATGATGCGGGGCATTCTGTTTCTGAGCCAGGAATTAAAGATGCTCTCATCAGAGCCAGCGATCGCTTTGCTGAGTTATAACTAAGGAAATAGATTGTCTATTTTGATACCTAAATGTTTGCTTTAACCAAAAACACTTCTCGCCAGAGAGAAATCGCTGAAGTACTATTTCGTAACGGTTGGGATTATGCGCGAGGATTGTTAACTGGTAATAAGGCGGATGAACCTCGTCTGCCTTCTCCTGAAGTTTTTCGCAATATCTTGATTGAGCTGGGCCCCGTATACGTCAAGCTGGGACAGTTGTTATCCACCCGTCCCGATCTTTTATCTGGTCGCTACGTAGAAACTCTCACTGACCTTCAGGCGAATGTGCCCCCCGTACCCTGGGGACAAGTGGAGTTACAAATTCAAGAGGAATTAGGTCAACCTATAGAAGCGGTGTTTCGGGAAATTGACCGGAATGCGATCGCCGCAGGTTCGATCGGCCAGGTATACAGTGCTTTCTTGGTTAGTGGACAGCAAGTGGCTCTAAAAGTTCAACGCCCAGGAATTGATGTTGTCGTCGCGCGGGATATTTCTTTAATCAAAAGCCTGGCGGAGTTAGTGTCTCGCACGGAATTTGGCAAGAATTTTGACATTGTGGGTTTAGCAGAAGAATTTAGTAACGCCCTCACAGCAGAATTAGACTTTACCAGCGAAGCGGCATATACCGAACAACTCAGACAGAATCTCACTAATACAGATTTATTTGATACCAAGCAGTTGGTTATTCCGCAGATCTTTAATGATTTAACCACGAAAAAGCTATTAACCATTGAATGGCTTGATGGAGTGCCAATTTTACAGGCAAAACTACCTCAAATGCGGGGAGACAAAGATGAAGCAACCCAGCGTAGCGAAATTACTACGGTTTTGTTTCGGGCATTTTTCCAACAGGTTTACATTGATGGTTTTTTTCATGCTGACCCCCACCCAGGAAATATTTTTTACCTTCAGGATGGTCGCCTCGCTCTTCTAGACTGTGGGATGGTGGGTCGCCTTGATCCGCGCACCCAGCAAATTTTAACAGAGATGTTATTAGCTATTGTCGATCTTGATGGTCGTCGCTGTAGCCAGTTAACCCTGGAATTAGCCGAAGGAGGACAGCAAGTTAACCTCAATCGCTTGACTAGTGATTACGACATCATGTTGCGCAAATATTATAATCGCAGTATTTCTCAGATTAACTTTAGCGAGGTAATCTATGAAATCTTACAGGTATCTCGTAATAATAAAATCAGACTTCCCAGTAGCATGGGGCTATATGCCAAGACCCTTGCCAATTTGGAGGGAGTTGCCAGAGGTTTTTATCCTCAGGTCAATTTATTAGACCAGATTCGTCCTTTGATGGTGGATGTATTTCGTCGTCAGCTATTAGGGGAAAGACCCGCAGAAACTCTGTTGCGTATTGGTTTAGACCTTAAAAGTCTGTCTTTGCGATCGCCTCGTTTAGTAGAGCTACTTTTAGACCGTGTGACCTCGGAAACCCTGGCGTGGAACCTGAATATTCCCCGTCTAGATGTGTTGGCGGTTAGTTTAAAAGATTCTGCCAATCGACTTTCCTTCAGCATCTTAGTCGGTTCTCTAATTATGGGGGCCGCAATTATTTCCACTGGCTCTGCTACTGCTCAAGTTTCTGTTCTAAGCAATGTTTTATTTGCTGCCGCTAGTCTTTTGGGTCTGTGGCTAATTTTGAGCATTTTGCGCTCGGGCAAGCTCAGATAATCCTCAGTACTAGAATTTCATCGAAATCTCATAATTCATTTAATGAGTTCACCAACACTTCACACCTGGAATTATCATCTAATTTAACCTGTTCTTTTAAGATGTAAAAATAGGCTAAAATCACCTCAAAATTAGTATTAGCCAGGCATTCAAAAAAGCACCTAAATTGAGCTGTTGTCTGTAGTTGATTGGCAAAATCAAGAGAAATACTGTGGATAAACCCCTAGGTATCTTTAAAAAACACTAATTGGCATTATGATTAGAGTTATAAAAATACAAAAGTGTTTAAAAATTAAAAGTAATCTAAAATACCAAGTAAATAAAACACTCAATTTACTAGCCATTGTGACTTAAGATAATAACTATTAATAAAGCACCATTTTCCTTAATTCAATTTTTACTAGCAGGCGAAGATTTAACTGTTTAAAGAGCATTCACGGCGTCAGCTTATGTCATATAAGCAATTTTGATACTAGTGATTAATCAAAACTATAGTCCTGCTTTTATTCTCTATTTGATATTAGAGATGCTTATATTAATGAGATTCTATAATTTAATTTGCTTACTTTAAAAACGCTTAAAAGTTTAATTAGGATTGAAAAATGAGATTGAAAAAACTAAGTTCGGAACGAATAACCATTGACAAAAAATTGCTTAATCTCAATAACCAGCATTTTTTCCTCTTGGATGGTTTGGTTTTTTGTCTTACTCCTCTAATGGCAATGCTTTTGCGCCTAGATCACATCAGGGTGATACAAGAATATTACAAGGGATTATTCGTTGCAACCATTATTTTTTCTGTAGTTAAATTAGTTACCTTTGTTGTTGGCGGATTTTATAAACGCTATTGGAAATACGCCAGTATTGATGAACTAATCGAGATTGCTGCCTTAACAACAACGGCGGTGGTACTCGAAATCATGTTGTTGAGTGTTTTTCAGTACGCGATTGGAACTGATACTGAGCATTACTTAGTGCCTCGTTCTTTGCCCTTGCTCGATGGAATTCTCACTTTTATCTTAATTGGTGGAGTTCGTTTTAGTGTCAGAGCCGCAGAACGGAAAAATCAGCAGCGGAAAAACTTTTACAAACGCGATCGCGTTTTGATTGTGGGAGCGGGAGATGCTGGGGTGTCCATTCTCCAAGAAATGCGTCGCAATCTTAAGCTAGGACTAAACCCTGTTGCCTTTGTTGATGATGACCCCCAAAAACTGGGGTTAAATATTCAGGGATTACCGGTGGTGGGTAACCGTTATCGGATTCCCGAAATTATTTCTGCCCAAAATATTCGCCAGGTAGTGATCGCTATGCCCACTACGGCGGGAAAAACCATCCGTGAGATTGTCGATGTGTGTCAAGCGATCGGCATACCAGTTAATACCTTACCCTCTGCCAATGAAATACTTGATCAGGGTAATCGAGTAGCCACCCTCAGAGAAGTCAAAATCGAAGACCTCTTGCGACGGGAGCCGATTCAAACTGATGCACAAGCTGTTTCCCAGCTGTTAAAAGACAAGGTGGTATTGATAACTGGTGCTGGAGGGTCGATTGGTAGTGAATTATGTCGTCAAATCTTCCGCTGTCGTCCCGCAAAAATGATCTTATTAGGACACGGTGAAAACTCCGTGTTTAATATCCAGGAAGAACTACAACAAGTCTTAAACATTCTCCAGCAGGAAAATTCAAACCAACAGCTTACTCAGCTTATTCCCTATATCGCTGATTTAAGAATCAAACCGAGATTGGAAGACGCTTTTAGAGTCCATCAACCAGATATTGTCTTTCATGCCGCAGCTCACAAACACGTCCCCTTGATGGAGTTAAACCCTCCAGAAGCCATTACCAATAATGTCTTGGGGACTAAAAACTTGCTGGACTTGGCGATCGCCTATGATGTCAACAACTTTGTCATGATCTCAACCGACAAGGCGGTTAAGCCCACTAACGTCATGGGAGCAAGTAAGCGCACGGCAGAAATGCTAGTGCTAAAGGCAGCGAGAACTAGTGGCAAACCTTATGCAGTAGTCCGCTTTGGTAATGTTTTGGGTAGTCGAGGTAGCGTCGTGCCGACTTTCAAAAAACAGATTGCTAAAGGGGGCCCCGTTACAATCACTCACCCTGATATTACCCGCTACTTCATGACAATTCCTGAAGCTGTTCAGTTGGTTCTTCAGGCTTCTGTTTTAACCAAACAGAATAGTTTAGGTCAGATCTTTATGCTGAATATGGGTCAACCAGTTAAGATTGTCGATCTGGCTAGAGATTTAATTAATTTGTCAGGTTATGAAGTCGGTCAGGACATTGATATTGTCTTTACTGGATTGCGACCAGGAGAGAAACTATATGAGGAACTTCTGGTAGAGGGGGAAGAATATGAAGCCACTACCCATGAGAAAGTCTTGGTGGTTAAAGATGCTAGTCGCATCATTCCGCCCAATTTAGATACAACCATTGATGTTTTGTGTCAGGCGGCAAAGCGTAATGATATTAATCTCATCGTTTTTCTGTTGGATCGACTTGTTGTTGGCTATACGAGCAAATATCAGCAGATAGATGTCGAACAAGCCCAAGATAGTCTTGAACAAATTATTAGTGAGACTCATGAGCTTAATTCCGTCATAGTCGGTCTACAGCCAGAATTTACGCCTAGATCTAGTTCCCTTAGTTCCACTAGTCCAAGTTATGTGACTCGTCTTACCCCCACTGAACTACAGCGTAGTCTTAAACAAGCATTAGAAAATGAAGAATTCAGCCTTTACTACCAGCCTGTAATGAGCCTGATTACGGGAAAAGTGATTGAGTTTGAAGCTCTATTGCGCTGGCATCATCCACATTTAGGGTTGATTTCTCCCCAAAAATTTATTGCAGTAGCAGAAGAATTTGGGTTAATTGTTCCTTTGCAGAGATGGATCATTGAAGCAGTCTGCTCACAGTTAAAACGTTGGCAGGAAGATCGCAATTTTAATAGTAATGTTGGTATTAGTATGAACGTCCCTAGCCTTCAACTGCTCCAGGCTAGTTTAGTTAAACATCTCAAATTTAATTTAGATAAATACCAAATTCCACCTCATTTGATTACTTGGGAAATATCTGAGTATTTAATTAGTGAAAATCCTCAAGAAGCGAGTGTTATTTTGCCTAAATTAAAACAATTGGGGGTTCAGTTGCAGATTGATAATTTTGGTAGGGTGTCCTCAATTTATGGTGGAACTCCATCAAACTCACTCTATCAGGAGTTTGACCGAGCTAAAATTGATCGTTATTTAGTGAATCAAATTGCTAAAGATCAGCTGACTTGGGATATGTTCCGAAAAATTGTGTTGGATCTTAAAAACCAAGAACTTAAGATAACGACAACTGGAATTGAAAGTTTAGCTCAGTTAAATAAAATCAAAGAAATTGCAGTTGACTATGGTCAGGGTAATCTTCTATCTCAGCCTTTAAATGTTGAAGAAGTGACTAAGCTCATTAATAGTAATCAGAGGATATCTCAGAAGTCAAAATGATGACACAACCCCAATGCGATTAAGCAAAGGTTAATCGCATTCCTTTAATCAAAAAAAATTTTCCTAAGTTGGACGTAGATAATCTATCGCCCCATCCAATGTCAGTTTTTTGTGTTGTTCAGTAGCTTGGAAAAACTAGCTAATGAACAAGAGTTAATGTGTAAATCATCAATCTTTTAGATGTTTCCTATTAATAGACTGACTGTTTTTTCTGTCAATTATAAACACCTTTGATTTCAATATAATCTTACTGATTTAATCGCTATGTAAGCCAATATTATGGTAATATCTCGGAAGAACCTGTTAATTTTCAAGCTTTTAAATAACAAACTTTTAAATAACAATGTTAAAAACAAAACATAATTGGTTGAAACGTTATCCCTCTGCAAAAATATCCGCTTACATAATAGATGATTTTATAAAAGGTTTAAAGCTATCATTGGGGAAAATAGGCTCTGGCTCTGGCTCAGCTCATTTCCGAACACAATCGGAAGCAGAATCAGTTGCTTATATTGAAAGTATTTTAAAAGATTACCAACAAATTGGTGGCATCGAGAAATTTTCTGGAAGCGTTGCCGAGTTGGGTCCAGGAGATAGTGCTGGGGTAGCGATGTTGCTTAGAGGAGAAGGTTGCACCCAAGTAGATTTAATTGATCGCTATTATAGCGATCGCGATTTGGAACAGCAAAGTAGAATTTATCAACTTTTGGCAGATAAATATGATTTAAATCATCTCAAGACTACTGATATATGGGATGAAAAAGCAATTTCCGGGATTAATTGGAAAATTGGTATCGCCGCAGAAAAATACTTTAAACAGTATGCTCAAACAGGGGAAACAATGTACGATTACATAATTTCCTGTGCTGTGCTAGAGCATCTCTACGATCCTTTAGATTGTATAGTTCAAATGGTGAAATGCCTCAAGCCTGGGGGACAAATGTTTCACTTTATTGATTTTCGTGATCATGGAATGTTTACTCCTGAAAATCAAGAGCTTTGTTATCTCCAAATTCCTTCTTTTGCTTATACCCTTGCCACTAAAAACAACGGCAGACCAAACCGGATTTTGACACATCGATATCGAGAGATTCTCGAATCTCTTAAGCAACAAGGGTTAATTGACTATTCCATCTTAGTACAGCGCCTAGTAGAAGCGGGTGAGATTAACCCACCTCAACAATATGCAGACATTGATCCAGATAAATTAAAACAAGCTAATGATTTTGTTGCTCAATATCGTTATAAATTTGCCTCAGAGTTTGCCAATGTAGATAGTAGTGATCTGGCGATCTCCAATATATTTCTCAAAGTGATTAAGAAATAATTTTGCGAGCGAACTGTAACTTGGCGACCCCATATTTTAAATAAATTTAAACTTTATTTAATTGAGGTTAGACAGAGGCACTGGGGAGTTTTGAGGGTTGATTCCCCAATTTCCCAAGCTCCTATGAAAAGAGTCTCAAGGAACTAATAGGTGTGTAAAATCAGTTATTTGAAAATATTTAGTAAACCGAGTTATCAAATAAGAAAAATGATTAAGAAATTAAAGACAAGTGAACATGGAACTCCAGAACAGATTGTGGAACATTACCAACTAGAGAAAAAGTTGGCAGATAAATTACGCAATAGCAGTAGAGAAGAGCGAGCAGAGTTATACACAGAGGTTTATGATGAATTATTTACTAAAATCCCTTATCATTCTCAGCTAACTCGCAAAGCTGATGATCAATCTCGCCAAATATCAGTTGATAAAAAACTACAGTTCCTTAAACATTACCTTAAACCTGATTCTACCTTCCTAGAAGTTGGACCTGGTGACTGTAGTTTATCGCTGGCTGTTTGCCAACAGGTTAAGCAAGTCTATGCTGTAGATGTTTCTTCAGAAGTCACGGAAAATAACCATCATCCAGACAACTTTAAGTTAATTATTTCTGATGGCGTAAGTATTCCTGTTGAGGCTAATAGTGTAACCATTGCCTACAGCGATCAATTAATGGAACATTTGCATCCTGATGATGCTTTTTTGCAGCTACAAAACATCTATCAATCATTAGCTGAATCAGGAATTTATATTTGTATCACTCCTAATCGACTAAGTGGTCCCCATGATGTCTCTAAATATTTTGATGAAACTGCCACTGGCTTTCACCTTAAAGAGTATACTGTGACAGAGTTGATTAATCTATTTCGTCAAGTGGGGTTTACTGATATTAAAGTTAGCTTTGGTTGTCGCGGACTTTATCTGCGACCACCTTTGTTTATCTATCAGTGGACAGAAATTTTTTTAGACGCTTTACCGTTTGTTATTAGAAATAAATTTACTTCTAATATTTTAGTAAACAATTTTTTGGGTATTACAATTATTGCCAAAAAGAAGAATAGCTGAAAATTCGACTATAAAGAGACTATTAAAGATTAGATTATAGCTTCAGAAAACTTGAGAATTTTAGCTGCTCAGTAAGGATTCAGATCTTATCAAATTGTTCAAACCTTTATATGAAATAGATTTTCAGCAACTAGCATAGAAACGTTATTTACGATGAACATAGCTGAAATATTTTTTTTGTAAATAAGATTTACTTTGCAAATAGTCTCTTACGAAAAGACTCTTGTAGTCTAATACTTTTCAGGTATCCTTCTCAAGTAGGTTTGGATATTTTATTTTTAAACCTACTTCAACATAATTTTATGGATGATTAAACAACTCAATCATAAATTTCTAAATGTGGTTACCTTTTTTAACTTTAATTATTACATCCAATCTAATCAGATTCAAGCTTTATCAAAAAAATATTAAACAAGAAATAAATTAATTATATACTTTAGTAAATAAAACTTTGATTCAATAAAACCTACTAAAGTCGAGAACATTAGTCAAGATGAAACTAAAGCTATACATTTTTTTTAAGAGAATTTAGAGCGGCATCATAACCTTCTTAAAGGTTAACTGTGATTTCTTTCTGTCTGACTGATAAAAGCCTAGTTACAAATCAATAACTTTTATTGAACATTACACTTTTCAAAAAATAATTGACTATGTTAGGTTGGGGTCAACAACAATAGTAATCTAGATGAAAATTAACGGAAAAACAACAAAATATATAAATATATGGCGTGATTTTGCCAAGGGTTCAATTAATCGTCAAATTTTTTCGGCAACTATTATCATCGGTTTGGTAACTGGGTTAAGCAAGTTTGCTTCTGTTGGCAAGGAATTAGTGGTTGCCTGGCGATTCGGAACGGGAGACCAGATTGACTCCTTTGTTATGGCATTGGTAGTTCCTGCCTTTGTCACGACTGTAGTGGCGAATTCCTTAAGTACTGCTTTTATTCCCACCTATATCAAGGTCAAAGAAGAGAGTCCAAAGGCAGCACAACAATTATTCTCTGGGGTTATGACGAGGGCAATCGGGTTGCTTGTCGTAATAACCATCGCGATCGCAATTACTTCTCCCCTCTATTTACCCCTAATGGCATCGGGATTTTCTGTCGCCAAGCTAGAGTTAACAAATCGTTTACTTTGGTCGATTTCCCCTTCAATATTACTCTATGGAGTTATCAACATTTTGGGTGGAGTAATGAACGCAGGAGAAAAATTTGCTCTTGCTGCTTTTTCTCCTGTGCTTACCCCTTTAGCTACGGTTATTATGTTACTCGCTTTTCCTGATTGGGGAATTTATGCGTTGGCGGGGGGACTAATTTGTGGCTCGTTGAGCGAGATGATTGTTTTAGGTATAGCTTTGCTTAGACAGGGAATTGATTTAAGACCTCGGTGGTTGAGAGATGATGCCAATTTAGATCTAGTGTTCAAAGAATATTTCCCTGTAATAATTGGCTCTTTCTTAATGTGTAGTACCAATTTAGTAGACCAATCTATGGCGGCAATGTTATCACCTGGAAGCGTTGCCGCATTGGGCTATGCAAATCGTGTTATTGCTCTTCCCTTGAGTTTAGTTACCCTGGCCTTGGGAACCGCAGTAGTTCCTTACTTTTCACAAACTATCGCACAAAAAGATTGGCGTAAGATAAATCATACTTTTAAATATTATTTAAAACTGATTTTCGTTACGATGATTCCTTTAACATTATTATTTATTTTAGCTTCTAAACTAATTGTTCAAATTCTTTTTGAGCGAGGATCTTTTACTGCTGAAAATACACAGTTAGTATCTCAAATCCAAATACTTTATGCTTTAGAAATTCCTTTTTATATTGCATCAATTTTTGTAGTAAAACTAATTAATTCTCTGGGCATAAATTATTATTTAGCCTGGGGTTCAGCAATCAACCTAATTGCAAATATAATTGGAAATTATGTGTTTTCTTTTTGGCTTGGAGTTGCTGGATTAGCCTTGTCTACTAGTTTAGTGCATCTTATTTCGTTTGTTTTTTTGTATACCTTGACCAACAAACACTTGCAAAAAATATTATTAGAAAGTAATTAAATTCAACCA
Source organism: Cyanobacteriota bacterium (assembly GCA_046050865.1). Lineage (GTDB taxonomy): Bacteria > Cyanobacteriota > Cyanobacteriia > Cyanobacteriales > Xenococcaceae > Waterburya. Next base: position 40,408 of record JBJOPG010000001.1, on the reverse strand, counting down.
TGAAAATAACTTTAGTGATTTCTGCCCTTGGTTGTGGAGGAGCAGAAAGGGTTTTGGTATCGATGGCAAAAGGTTTTATTCAACGAGGGCATAATGTTACGGTGATCACCTTGTCTGAAAAAAACAGCGATTTTTATGAATTGCCAGTGAGTTCTACTCGTATTGCATTAGGACTCTTAAGCAATTCTGGGGGAATAATAGAGGCGATTAGTAGTAATATCGAACGGATAACAGTGCTGCGCAAGGCAGTTCACTCAAGTAATCCTGATGTCGTAATTTCTTTTTTACGGATCACGAACATTACCAGTATACTTGCGCTCCTCGGTACCAAGTACCCTTTGATCGTGACTGAACATAATGATGCCAGAGTCTTTTCTTACGGGACGCTATGGGAAACCTTAAGGCGTTTGAGCTATCCTTTCTGCTCCTGTGTTGTCAGTGTCAGTCAGGGAGTCGATCTCGGTTTTGCATCACTGCCCAAGAGCAAGAGAGCCGTAATTTATAATCCGATTATGGTTAAAGACGATGGACAGATAGACAAACTACCCCCCGAAGTTAACCCCGAAAAAAAATGGTTGGTCAGTATGGGTCGATTAACAGAACAGAAGGGATTCGATCTCTTGTTACAGGCCTTTGCTAAAATTGCTCCTCAATATCCAGACTGGCAGTTGCTACTTTTAGGCAGAGGAGAATTGCGGGAACAGTTATCACAAATCAGAGATGATTTGGGTTTGTCAGGTCAAGTTGTTTTTACTGGGGCTTTAAGCAATCCTTTTGCGGTTTTAAAGCAATCAAAGATATTTGTGATGGCTTCTAGGAACGAGGGGTTTCCCATGGCTCATGGTGAGGCTCTAGCCTGTGGTTTGCCAGTGGTTTGTACAGATTGTCCCAGTGGTCCCAGCGAAATGGTTCGTCAAGGTATAGATGGTCTCTTGGTTCCTAATGAAGACATAGATGCCTTAGGAGCGGCGATGAAAAGCTTAATGGCTGATGAACCTCAAAGACAAAAATTGGCGGCTAAAGCCCCCGAAGTACTAGAAAGATTTGGTTTAGATGCCATAACGGCAGAATGGGAAATTTTAATCAATAAATTATTGGAGGCATAAATTTCAATGACCGATAGAAAACGCATTACTTTTTTTCTCGACGCCCTTCATGGTGGTGGTGCAGAAAAAGCCGTAGTTAATTTGCTGAAAGGATTGGCTCAAAGAGATGAGTTTGACCTAGATTTAGTTCTGGCGACAAAAGAAGGTCCTTATTTAGATTTAGTACCTCAGGAAGTACGAATTATTGACCTCAATACGGGTCGAGCAATTAAGGCGACTTTACCTTTAATCAATTATTTAAAAGAAAATCGTCCTTGGGCGCTGATTGGTAATATGGGTCATGTCAATGTCGTGGCTTCCATCGCGAGGGAATTATCTGGCATTAAGACAAAGCTGCTGTTAGTTGAGCAGAATACTTTATCTGCCTTTCAAAGCAAACTGAAGCGAGCTCAATTAGTCGAACTATTTATGAAGTGGCTATATCCGCGTGCTGATGCTGTTGCAGGGGTTTCCGCAGGTGTCGCTCGCGATCTAGAACAGCAGTTAAAACTAAAAAAAGAAACAGTCAAGGTGCTAAATAATCCTGTGGTCAACGAAGATTTGATTAGCCAAAGCCAAGCTAATTTAGATCACCCCTGGTTTGCCGATGACATGCCTCCAGTATTTTTAGCAGTGGGTAGATTAAACCCGCAAAAAGATTTTCCTAATTTATTAAATGCTTTTGCTCAGGTAAGAAAATACCAAGCCGCCCGTCTAATTATTTTGGGTGAAGGAGAAGAACGTCAATCATTGGAAGCAATTATCAATCAGTTGGGTATTAGTGACGATGTGTTGTTACCGGGTTTTGTGAAAAATCCCTATGCCTACATGAAACATGCCAGTTGTTTTGTTTTATCCTCCATCGAAGAGGGTTTGCCGACGGTATTGATTGAAGCGATGGCTTGTGGTTGTCCTGTAGTGGCGACCAATTGTCCTAGTGGACCCGATGAAATTCTTGACCATGGAGCTTATGGTCTTTTGGTTCCCATCAAAAATTCTGCGGCTTTAGGGGAAGCCATGCTTCAAACTATCAATAATCCTTTAGAACAAAAATTATTGATGGAGCGTGCCAACGAATATTCTACTGTCAAGGTAGTAGATACATATTTATCCTTGCTTTATGGACTTTAAACGCACAATCAAGATTGTGTTTCAGATTTATTCCATTAGGGAACTATAAAGATAATTATTAAAAACCCTTCTCCTCTTTTATCGAGATCTTAAAAGAATCAATGATTAGTCTAACCGAGTCAAAAAATCAGCCAAAAGCTACTTTCCTTACTTATTATCAAGGTTTTTTAGCGATCGCCTCGGTCTTGTTGTTTTTTACGCGACTTGATACCTATTTGTCTGAACATCATGGATTTTTCGTTCCCTTATATTGGATGTTAGGGTTTTTGGCAGCATCTTTTCCCCTCGGGATATCTCTACTTAGTAGACTAAATGACCTGTCCAGACCGCTGGTGATTTGGTGTGGCTTTTACATTGCAGCATCTTTGACTTCAATTTTAATACAACCAGTGCTTCCTAAGCAGCAATATTTAGAGAATCAGTATCGCACAATTCTCTTTCTGATTATGATGTTGGTAATTTTTGCCTATCATCCCTTAGTAACCAAGTGGACTAAGCTGGCAATTTTGTTTGTCACTTTTATGAACATCGGTTCGTATCTCTATGAGTTTTTAAATCCATTAGCTTTCTACGTAGAACAACGGGCGCCGGGAAGATCATCTGGAGTTTATGAAGATTCCAACGCGGCTGGAATTGCTCTGGTGGTGGGGATGATTTGCACCATCGACATGATTAAACCTAAGTACCGGTTATTTTATGCGCTATTGATCTTTGTCGGCATTGCACCAACTTTTTCTCGCGGGGCGATCGCTGGATGGATTTTAGTCACGGGCTTCTTGATTTTAAAGAAAACCATTCCCCGCTACCAAATGCCTCTTTTAGTAGTGTTTTTTATGGTGATGATTTCCATTTTATCGACTCAAATCGGTCATCTAAAATATTTAAAAGGCTCTGATGGAAAGCCTCTATTAAACGAAGATTCTCTTGCTAGAATAGAATTTCTGATTAACCCTTTAGCGCAAAAAGACGACTCCAAAGCCGCTCGTGAAGATCATGTAGCAGTTGCTTGGGGGAAATTTTCTAGACATCCCTTTATTGGCAATGGCTTGGGATCAGGCGAAAATGTCGCTACTCTTTCAAGCACGGGAGTGGCACAGAGATGTCACAATACCTATTTAGATCAAATGGTAGAATTTGGCTTTTTGGGAGTATTGTTCTTTCCTTCCATGCTTTTGGTATCTATTTGGCAGGCGAAAGGAGAGTTTAAAAACCAAGCCTTGGCTTTTATGATTTTTCTAATGTCTCAGGGATTTTTTAGTCATACTTTGATGTATGAATTCTGCTCATTGATCTTCTACGCTATGATCGCCAACCTGGCCAAACACAGTAGCGAACAAAAAAGTTCTTCTATTTCTTCAATCAATGAGAAGAATAACCTTGCAGACCCATTTTACTTTCGTGACTCAGAGACTTAGATTGCCAAGAACTTAACATGTATAATTTTTCAACTAGAATCGCTAAAATGGTTATCATGATGGCTTTAACCACTATAGTTGTGGTGATTAACTCTGGAATCAGCGAGAGTGAAGTCAAAATGAAACCTCTATTCTGGACTGCTTCAGCCATGGAAGCAATTGAACTCCATCAGCCTAGTCCAGTTGTGACAGATAATGATTTTGAGCGATTGAAAACAGTTAAACTCAAAGCCGCAAAAGGAGAATATGAAGCGTTTCAAATTGTGATTCAAGCCCCTCCGGGAAATCTCAAAAACCTTGATGTTACTGTGTCTGACTTAACAAGTTCTGAGGGGTCACTAATCACTAAAAACAACATTACTCTCTACCGCGAACACTACATCAAACTCGATAATCCCACTCATGCTGGGTGGTCAGCAAATCCCACTCGGGGTCAAGGATGGTATGCAGACGCTTTAATTCCTTTTGTTGATCCCAATACAGGACAAGATATTCAACAGGCTGAATTGGATGCAGTTCCTTTTGATTTAGCCGCAGGAACAAATCAGCCGATCTGGGTAGATATTTTTGTACCTCCATCTACAGTGCCTGGGAAGTATCAAGGAAAATTTACAGTAGAAAGCGATCGCGGTAAATCTGAAGGTGAGATCGATTTAACAGTTTGGAATTTTACTCTCCCTACCCAGCCCTCTCTGGATTCCGCTTTTGATATTTGGGAAAATAGAGGTCTTGAGGCGCAAACATTACTCCTTGAGCATAAGGTAATGCCCAGCCAAAGAATTGAGTATCCAGATCCACTATCAGCTTTTAAGCAGTTGGGGGTAAAATCAGTACGTTTGCCTGAGTTTTGGAGTGGAGCTAACTATCAAACTTGCAAGATGAACCCTCCTCCTTCAGTAGCGGAACTGAAACAAGCGGCAGCTAAATTTCCATCAGACATATTAAGATACGTATTTTCGGTGGATGAAATCGATCTATGTAAAAACCTTGAACAACCCTTAAAACTATGGGCACAGAATATTCATCAAGCTGGATTAAAACATCTTGCCGTGATGAAGCCCAAACCAGCGCTATATGATGATATAGACATTTGGGTCGTCAATCCTTTGATGTACGAAGAAGCAATCGCCGAAATTGGAGAAGTCAGAACCCAAGGAGATGAAATTTGGTTTTACACTGGATATAGTACTAATTATTCTCCCCTTTGGCATCTTGATTCTCCACCAATTAATTTCCGTATTCCCCAAGGATGGATTGCTCAAAGTTTAGATTTAAAGGGTGTTCTTGTGGCACGAGCTGATACCTGGACCGAGCATCCCTGGGAAGAAGTACCGATTTATAAACAGGGAGATTTGGATTATCCAGGTATAGAGATGTTTTTCTACCCAGGAGATAAAGTAGGTTTGAACCAGGTTGTTCCTTCCATTCGACTAAAGAGAATCCGAGAAGGAATGGAAGATTATGAGTACACTGAAATTTTAAAAGGACTCGGATACCAAGATTGGGCAATGCAAATTGTCCGAGAGGTTGGTGAAAACTGGAAAAATTGGACAAAAGACAATAATACTTTGGAATCTGCCAGACAAAAACTAGGAGAAAAAATTCATCAACTTTCCTCTAGTTGAACCAGGAGAAATTTGCAAGGGGCAGAGCGATCGCAGCTAGTTCAATACCACATCCAACAGACTATACAAACTCGTAAGATAATTGGCTGTGGTGTTTGAGCTATATCCAGAAGGGTTTTCAACGATGATCAAAGATATTCTGATATTGCAGGATATCTAAAGCGACCAATACAGGAACTACTTGAAAACACTGTTGTGCAAGTTGTTCTCTGCCTTCTCTTTTCAGCATTGCAGTTAACTTGTCTTTGGCGTCCAATAAATATCGCACATCATTGGCGGCGTAGTCATATTGTTCGCGGGAAAGACTGTCGACATTGCCCCAATCCGAACTAGTAAAGCTTTTATCTAGTTCTACCCCCGCTAATTCAGTAATTAAACTTTTTAGTCCATGACTAGAGGTATAAGTCCGAGCTAGTTTGCTGGCAATCTTGGTACAAAAAATTGGGGCGGTTTCAATACCAAAGGTGACGTTAAACTGTGCCACATCAAAACGAGCATAATGAAAAACTTTGGTAATATCCCAAGAGGTCAGCAACTTTTGGAGATTGGGTGCTGCGGTTTGTCCCTTGGCAATCCTCACGGCGCTGACGAACCCTTGAGCATCGCAAATCTGTACTAAACATAGGCGATCGCGACCCAAAACCAAACCCATCGTCTCGGTATCTACTGCCACAGAGTCTGCTGCCAGATAGCGAGCTAAACTAGCACCATCTAGGTCTTCGTCAAAAACCTGAACGTTTTCTAAAACCATATCGTCAATCTAATTTTCCTTAATAAATTAAATGTTTTAAATCTTAAAGTAGATCTCCAAGATAATTTGCTACCGTTTGGACATCTTTATCTCCTCTACCTGAACAATTAAAGACAATGCGTTGTGTTCCTGTTAATTGAGGACAAAGTTTCTCTAAATAAGCAAAAGCATGGGCGGTTTCCAAAGCGGGGATAATACCTTCCAATTCTGATAGCAAGCGCAAGGCAGCGATCGCTTCCGTATCAGTCACGGCATAATACTCTGCTCTTTGGGTATCTTTGAGGTAACTGTGCTCTGGCCCTACTCCTGGATAATCTAGACCGGCACTGATGGAATGAGCCTCAATAATTTGCCCTTGGGTATCTTGTAAAAGATAGCTCATCGCTCCGTGTAAAACCCCTGGACGACCTTCAGTTAGAGTTGCCGCATGTTTACCCGAAGCTACACTCTCCCCCGCCGCTTCCACACCGATTAAGCGTACGCTAGATTCTGGTACAAACTCATAAAACAAGCCCATAGCATTGGAGCCACCACCGACACAGGCGACCATAATATCGGGGAGTCCGCCCCACTTTTCGGCACATTGCTGACGGGTTTCCTGACCAATCACCGCATGAAAATCTCGCACCATCATGGGATAGGGATGGGGCCCTGCCACCGAACCCAAAATGTAGTGAGTACTTTCCACGTTCGTCACCCAATCGCGAATTGCTTCGGAGGTGGCATCTTTTAAGGTGCCTGTGCCGGCTGCAACGGGCTGTACTGTGGCTCCGAGTAAACGCATGCGAAAGACATTGAGCTTCTGCCGTTCCATATCTTGGACACCCATGTAAATGATACATTCCAGACCAAAACGAGCACAGACTGTGGCAGTTGCTACCCCATGTTGCCCGGCACCTGTTTCAGCGATAATCCGTTTTTTACCCATCCGCACTGCCAATAAAGCCTGGGCTAAAGCATTATTAATCTTGTGGGCTCCCGTATGGTTTAAATCTTCGCGCTTGAGGTAAATTTTTGGCTGAAAATCAGGACGAGTGTAGTGCTGACTCAAGCGTTCGGCAAAATAGAGAGGATTGGCTCGACCCACATAGTCCTTTAATAATCCCTGAAGTTCTTGAGTAAAATCAGGGTCGTTTTTATACTGATGATAGGCGGTTTCCAATTCTGCCAAAGCTGGCATTAAAGTTTCGGGAACATATTTACCACCATATGGGCCAAAACGACCCAATTGATCGGGAACAGAGGCAGTATGATTATCTCGCTTCAGGGGAGTGGCAGTCATAAAACTTACGATTTAAGATGAAAAGTAAATGCTATCGCCATTGTACCGTTTAAGTATGGGTTTAAAGCCTCTCTCCTAGATGACAATCAAGCTCTGGTAATTAATTTGCAATTAGTTTTCAATTAATCTAATAAAGTTAGCACTAGATTGGGACAAGATCGCTATTCTGAAGCAGTTATTCAATTTCATCCTCAAACCTCATCCTAAATTTCAATGTGAACGTAAAATTGCCTCGATTGCTCACTATCATAATTTTTCTACTCGGTATTGGAGGTATGATCGGATTAGGCTTAAATCTAGTGGTTAAATGTTTGCAAACACAGCAAATTCAACAAACACAATACGCTAATAGCTTGCTGTTACAAAAAAAATATACTTTAGCCATTAATGCCTATGATCAGCTTCTGAAAAAGAATGCTGTCCAACCCTATATCCTGTTGGCTAATCGAGGAACTGCATTGTTAGGATTACGCCAGTATCAATCTGCACTACAGTCTTGTTCCCAAGCCACTGCTCTCCAGCCAAAAGCCGATCTAGCCTGGAACTGTCGTGGAGAAGCTTTATACTACTTGGGTAAATACGATGAGGCATTTGCTGCCTTAAAACAGGCGATCGCTCTCAATCCCCACAATGCAACTTTTTGGCTCAATCAAAACCAAGTCCTATTCGATCTAGCTCAACATGATCAGGCGATCGCCGCTAGTAAATCAGCAGTTGCCCTACTTCAGTCTCAACCACCAACACCTAATAAAAACAATTATTTAGCGATCACCTTGAGACGACAAGGACAAAGTTTTCTGGAGCTGAAGCAAAATCAACGGGCATTAACCGCCTTCGATCAGTCATTAACCTACCAGGCAAATCATCTAGCTACTCTCCAAGGAAGAGGGGTTGCTCTTTATCGCTTAGGTCATTATAGTGAGGCAATCCAAACTTTCGAGCAAATTTTACGACGGGATAATTTGACTCCGCAACAACAGGCAATCAACTGGCTATATCAAGGCATTAGCTTCTGCGAAACTCCTCAAGCCTCTGCCGCCACCGCAGCCTTTAACCAAGTGCTGCAACTTACGAAAAATATTGAGCTACGCAAAATAGCTCAAGCTGGCTGTGGTATCAGGTAACTGACATTACGTATACTTATCTGTCTGGGGGTGGGGAGATAGAGAGATAGGGAGATAGGGAGATAGGGAGATAGGGAGATAGGGAGATAGGGAGATAGGGAGGTGGGGATAACAAATCAACTTAACTTTCCCTAATCCCCTAAGTCCCTAAACTACGGTTTTTACTTAAGTTGCGTAACATCAGTTAGGTAATTAGCAACTAGATATGCCGATGAAACCAAGCGGTTAAAGCGATCGCCAAGGCATCAGCAGCATCATCTGGACGAGGAATAAAGTCTAAAGACAGTTCTCGCGCCACTGCCTCTTGTACTTCAAGTTTGTCGGCGTTACCATAGCCCGTTAATGCCTTTTTGACTTCTGGAGGGGTGAATTCCACGTAGGGCAAACCAAGCTGCCCCAAGACTAACATCAAGACTCCCCTGGCTTGAGCAATAGTAATGGTGTGACTCATACGGTAAAAGAACAACTTCTCTACTGCCACCAGATCTGGTTTAATCTCTTCAATCACCTTATGGAGGTCATCATAAATTGTGCAGAGGCGATCGCCAAAAGGCATTTTAGCGGCAGTTTCAATCACACCATAGTCTTGTAACTTTACTGAGGGGGAATCTATGGCAATTTCTGCGGATTTCTGACAAATAATGCTACCAAAGCCTAAAATAGCTATTCCTGGATCTAATCCTAAGATTTTAATTTTCATTTGAGCCAGATCCGAATTAATCTTAAAACCATAAACTCTATTTCTATAGATTGCACTCTTGATATTTATGGCTATCTGCCAACTCAATTACAACATGATGGGATATCTTTATCTTAACGACTTTGGTATCTATCTCGAAAACAGTCCTTGTCTGAGATGAAAAATTCATTCTCGCAGCTTAAAAAGCCTCGCGGTCGTAGTCGATTGTTTAAATGGCTATCTCCTGGTTTATTTATTAAACGATGGTTGCTTATTAGTGCCAGTGGATTTTGTTTAGCGGTAATTGGTTCGGCAATCTGGAGCAAGCTGACGCCAATCTACCGCATACTATCCTTTGTTGCTAATATTCTGGAAACTTTGACTACCGTTGTCCCCAGCTACATTTCAGGGCCAGTAGTTCTAATTACAGGTATCTTTCTAATTATTTGGGGGCAGTCCCGCACCATGGGTTCCATCACCGATGTTTTAGGGGTAGATAAGGATAAGGGACTAGTAGATATGTTGCTAGATCGTCGTCGCCTTAACCGTGGCCCTAAAATTGTTGTCGTCGGCGGAGGGACTGGTTTATCCACTCTCTTGCGGGGGTTGAAGGAATACAGCAGTAATATTACAGCGATCGTCACCGTAGCCGATGATGGAGGCTCCTCCGGTAGACTCAGACGAGAAATTGGCGTATTACCCCCAGGGGATATTCGTAGCTGTTTGGCAGCTTTAGCAGATGAAGAGGAATTACTCACTGAGCTATTTCAATATCGTTTTCAAGCAGGAGATGGATTAGTTGGTCATAGTTTTGGTAATTTATTTCTCACAGTGATGAGCGAAATTACTGGGGACTTAGAACAGGCGGCAAACGCTAGCTCCAAGGTTTTGGCAATTAGCGGTAAAGTATTGCCCGCTACCCTTAGTGATGTTAGTTTGTGGGCAGAAATGGAAGATGGCAGACTCATCGAAGGGGAGTCGAATATTCCTGAAGCCAAAGGTAGAATCAAAAATATTGGTTGTATTCCTGCTAACCCACCTGCCCTGCCCTCCGCAGTCAAGGCGATTGAAGAGGCTGAATATATCATTATTGGCCCTGGCAGTCTGTATACCAGTATTGCTCCTAATCTGCTGGTGCCTGAAATTCGCAATGCGATCGCCAATGCCGATGTGCCCCGCATTTATGTCTGCAATATTATGACCCAACCTGGGGAAACTGAGGGCTACAGTGTTGCTGACCATGTTCGAGAAATTGATCGTATTAGTAAAGGTAAGTTGTTTGATGCGGTGCTAGTCCATCGCAAGCCACCTAGTGCCTTATCCCTGGAACGTTATGCCCTAGAAAACTCGCATCCTGTTGACTTAGACCGCCATGAAATTGCCAAACTGAACCGGAGAATCGTCATGGCAAATGTGATGGAAGAAGATTCTGTTAAAGGTCATGTCCGTCACAGTTCTAGTCAGCTAGCTAGAGTTTTGTTGCGTTGGTATAGTGGTAAATGGCAACCGAAAATCTAGGCGTTGCTGATAGGTAATATGGATAGAGATCAAGTAGAAGCCAGAGCAATATTACTAACTAAAGTAGGTAGTCACAGTTATGGTATTAATAGCCAAGGTTCAGATGTAGACTACAAAGGAATTTTTATTGCTCCCCAGGCATATTACTTGGGATTGAAAAATATTGAGCAGAAGGATCGGGGATGGGAAGAGGATTCTAAACATTTTCCGCTGCTCAATGGTGTCAAGGATCTGGTGTTTTATGAGCTAAGAAAATATTTAAAACTGGCTAAAGATGCTAACCCCAATATTTTAGAATTGCTGTTTGAGTCTTCTGAGTTTTATGAGTATATTCATCCCGTGGGACAGAAGTTACTGGATCACCGCGAGGCATTTTTGAGCAAAAAAATTAAATATAGCTATTCGGGATATGCCTATGCTCAGATCCGTAAAATTAAAAGTCACCGCAAATGGTTATTGAATCCCCCTAGTAAAAAACCCGTGGCGGAAGATTACGGTTTAACCGATAGCTCTGCTTTAGATAAGTCCGAAGAAAAAGCCTTTATTGCTTTTCTCTGGATGTTGATTAAAGATCGTATTGAATATCTGGAAGAACAACAAGAATTATTTGACGCTCACCGTGCTGAAGCAGCGGTGATTCCTAAGAGATAAATAATCTTAGAGGGTTAGCCAAGAACCCGCTACTCACTTGCTCCCAAGAGAGTCCGTGCATACCTTTAGCCAAAATATTGGCACTACCATTTATATCCGCTGAAACCAAATGCTTGCTCTTTGTTTTGTACAATCCGCGCTTAACTCTCCTTCCAGAGAATTTATGTTTACTGGAGTCAACGCGGTCTTGGGGGTTCCCCCCATGAGCGATTGGCGTGGGATTGTCGGCATTGTAGACAGGTATTTGATCTCGGTCGTAAAAACTGGCTTTAGAAGTGTAGCTTTCTTCTTGTTCAAGATACTCAATTCCATATCTAGAACACAGTGCTTCAAGCTTTCTTCTCAGTTGCCAAAATGGTATCTGAACAAAGTTCTGGTTATTGGATTTACCAATGTTGATTTCTTGCTTGATACCTGGGTTGTAACCAATTATCAACTTACCTATTTGGTGTTTCAAACAGTGATCAACTATCAATCTAGCAGCTTTATTCAAATAGTCTCGAACGCAGTTACTTCGCCATTGATAGAGCTTTGCTTGCTTAGTTGTAAACGATTTTATTCCTTGCTTATCTTTCTTGGATTGAAGTTGAGCATTGCGTTTGTTGTACCACTGATTAATGCTTTTAAGTCGTTTTCCATCAATCAAGAATTGATGCCCATCAGTATCAATACAACCACACAAATTATCAACTCCCAGGTCAATAGCAATAGCCCTACTGGAATCAACAGATGCTTCTATTTTTTTCGTCTTCATAAACATATTCAATCTCAAACCAACGAGCCGAGTATTTTGGATGTATTCGTACCTCCTTAATTTTCTTGTCTTTCAACCTTTCTGGCAGTTGGATCTTTACCTCGCCATATTCCTCTCTGAACTCACGAGACATGGGTACTGCAAAATATCCATCTTTGAGTCTGATTCGAGGAATTATCAAAGGGAAATATCCTTCTTTGGGCAGGTAACTAGGCAGCTTTGGTTTTTGGTTACAACGTCCAACACTGAGCGTCCTAAGCAATCCCAAGAAAGACCTCATGCTTCTGTCTACTACCTTCATTGTCTGTTGAGCAATATCGGTATTAAGCATCCGATAGTTTTCATTCGACTTGCAGAGGTGATAGTTAGACTCGTACGTCAGGCGTTTTCTTTCAGTGAAGAAGTATTGTCTGCACTCATACAATGCCACGTTAAAAAGATTCTTACTCAGGCGAGTCAAAGCAAGCAGAGCATTAAACTCTTGCTTACTGAGTTGTCTGAGTTGGTTTTTTTGGGTGGCGTACATATCAACTTAATTCACTGTATTTAAAATATGTAGCGAATTAATTATGTTGTCAACCATACACAATCGGCTTAAAAGCCGAGGTTTCAAACCCATTTATTAAACGATGATTTAATTAGCGATCGCATTGACTTCAAAGGGGTGATCAACAATAATCAACTACCTCCAGAATTTTATCCCTATCTGCAAAACTTAACTCAAGCCTCGGATCGCTACATGGATATTCTGCGACGTACTCAGGAATACCGTAAGGATTTACATTACTGGAAAAGTTATCAGGCTTGGCTCAAAAATCGTAACGTCCAACGGGCAGAATTAGAGGCGAAATGTGGCTATGATTCCAAACATGCAGCCCACTGTATCCGTTTAGTCAGAATGGGTAATGAAATTCTCACCACCGGCGAAGTTAACGTAGATCGTCGGGGAATCGATGCCGCCGAATTACTCGATATTCGCCTGGGTAATGTTGCCTACGAAGTGGTACTAGGGGAGGCAGAAAGATTATTTGAGCAACTAGATTATAGTTATGAGATCTCAAAACTACCCCACAAAGTAGATGATGAGCAGATTAATCAACTGGCGATCGCCTTAGTGGAGGAGTTTGGTTTGCTTTAGCTTAAAATCAATTGTTGACGATGGACGTGAAGTAATTGCATTTCAACCTTACTAGTCTGTTCCAACATATAAACTAGATTATCTGGGGAGAGATTTGTCCCATCATTGCGACAGCTACCAGTAAAGCGAATTATGGCTTGATTATCTTGGGTAGATGCTAAGTCAAGAGAGAATAGGCGATCGCTTAAGTTGATTTGGGTTTTATGACCCGACTTGGTAAATTTTTCCCAGAGAATTTCTGGAGCAATGTTAATCTCATCGATCCACTGTTGCCAAGGGGTTGTCATACCTGGTGTATCTTCTGCTATTTGAACAGTAATTAGATATTCAGCACGATCCATCAGACGGCTGGCATTAGGAGACTTGAGATCTACTTCCTCGACTCGATAGATCGGGACATGATCAGGCAACTGAGCCGCTAATCTGGTGCGGAATTCCTCCACATCCATATCTTGGGTTAATTCAAAATCAACTATCTCTCCGTTACTGGTAATTCCCAGAGAAAGGGCGTTAGCAATAGAAATTTTGGGTCCAGGATGATATCCCCCAGTAAAGGAAATGGGTAAGGCTGCACGACGGATAGCGCGGTCGAATAGTCGTACCAAATCTAAATGGCTAATAAGGCTCATCTCAGCAATTTTGCCAAACCACATCCTGATCTTTTGGGCTTTATCCTGATTGGGGGTAAAGTGTCCCGCAAACTCAGGAATAGTCGGTGGGGTAACCACAATATTATGTCCAAAGTCCGTGCCACAAACTCCACAGTGAGAACAGCCCTCGAAAGCGCAGTCAGGCACAGTTGACGCATCCAAGGCTTTTTGTAAGTCTGCTTTGAGCCACTGTTTATCTATGCCTGTATTAATATGATCCCAAGGTAGCGGTGCGCTGGTGGCATCTTTGATGGAGGTGGCATTGTCAGAGTCGTGAAAAATATTCCAGGCTCCATCTTCCACCTGACGGTATTTCCAGGTTAAATCGGCTTCGGCGATCGCTTTTTCCCAGGCACCATAGGCCTGATCTAGATTTTCCCACCAGGAATCCATCCCTGCCCCTAATTCCCAGGCTCGTCTAACCACAGGAGCTAAACGGCGATCGCCTCTGCCGACAAAATCTTCCATTGCTGAGATCCGCACATCAGTATAGTTAACCTTGATACCCCGTACGCGACGAAACTCTTCCCTGAGTAATTCTTGTTTCCGTCTAAACTCGCTGGTGGATACAGAGTGCCATTGAAAAGGCGTGTGGGGCTTAGGAGTAAAGTTAGAAATAGTGATATTGAAGTTCAGGCGTTTATTACTAATCTGACTACACTCACGACGTAACCAACGAATGGTATCGACAATCCCCACCACATCCACATCCGTTTCTCCTGGTAAGCCAATCATAAAGTAGAGTTTGACCTTACTCCAGCCACGAGTAACAGCAGTTTGAATTCCTCTCAGTAACTCTTCATTGGTTAAGCCCTTATTGATCACATCCCGCATCCGCTGGGTACCCGCTTCGGGGGCAAAAGTCAGCCCAGACTTGCGTATGCCGCCAATAATATCGGCAATATTGTCATCAAACCGATCTACCCGTTGACTAGGCAGAGATAAAGATATATTCTCCTCCTGCAAACGGTTTTTGATTTCCATCCCCACCGCCGGCAGAGCTAAATAATCGGAACAACTCAAAGACAGTAAAGAGAACTCATTATATCCCGTTGCCCGCATCCCTTTTTCGATCGCATCCACCACTTTTTCTGGTTCAACATCTGTGGCAGGGCGAGTTAACATACCTGGCTGGCAAAAACGACAACCGCGAGTACAACCACGTCTAATTTCTACCGTTAGGCGATCATGTACAGTCTCGATATAGGGTACTAGACCAATGGAATAGGCAGGAATCGGTGTAGCTACTCGACGCAAAATTCTTTTGGGCACATCATCTGTCAGGCGATGCACTGAGCCATCTGCCGCCATCTCATAGAACCTGGGGACATATACCCCAGGCACTTGAGCTAAATCAAGCAATAATGCCTCTTTACTCAATCCTGCGGTTTTACCTTCTTTGATAATTAACCCAATCTCAGGTAATAATTCCTCTCCATCTCCCAGGGCAATAAAATCAAAGAAATCAGCATAGGGTTCGGGGTTAGAAGTGGCGGTTTGTCCCCCAGCAAAAATTAAGGGATAATCCCCCGTCTCTCTTTCCTGCCACGTCAAAGGAATCTGAGCCAAACTGAGCATTTCCAGGATGTTCGTTGCCCCCAGTTCATAACTAAGACTAAAACCTAAAATATCAAAGTCTTGGAGCGATCGCTTTGATTCTAAAGCAAACAAAGGGGCATTTGTGTCTCGCAGCTTGGCTGATAAATCTGGTGCCGGGAGATAAGTGCGATCGCACAATTGTTGTGGTTGAGCGTTAATAATGTTGTAGAGAATAATATGACCCAAATTCGATGCCCCTACCTCATAGACTTCAGGATAAGTCAGCACCCAACGCACCTCAGCATCTGTCCAAGGCTTATGCACTGCACCCAGTTCATTACCTAAATATCTGGCGGGCTTGGCGATGGTTGAATCTATAGGACTATCACTGATCAGGGTCAAAATTTATATCTCCTAATGGGTCGCTTAAATATCTTAGATATCTACTATATCGAATCCCTAGATCCAATAGTTAGTTAGTCTCAAAAGAAATAAGCTTCTAGCTTCTAGCTTTAACTGACGAACTACGACGAAAAATATACCTTTTCCCTTTTCCCTTTTCCCTTTTCCCAAACAACAATAGTTAATTTTGTATTCATCGAACTCACATTTAGACATATATCAGACATAATTCAATTACTTTAGTCTGCAAAACCGTTAAGGCTACTCCTCCAGATTTGAGACTGTATTCCAATTCTAATAACAGCGGTAAGGAGGCTAAAAGCTTCTGGACATGGGTATTTTGAATTTCCTGGTGAATAAAATAAAGACGATTGGGATTATTAATGCCGGCGGCGGTGGCGATCGCTTTATTGTCTCGATTTCCCGACTGCTGCATCACCTTGACAATTGTCCAGGTACGAAACTGTCCCACCAAAGTGGCAACGATTTTTAGGGCGGGTTCATTGCGGTTGATTAAATCGGTAACTAAGTTTAAAGCTTCAGCGGTTTGACCATTCTTAATAGCAGCAGCAAGCTGAAGGCTATTTTGGGTGTTGCACAGTACCAATTCTGCCACGGCAGTTTCATCTAGAGGCTGGGGATTATCTCCCCAATAAATCTTTAACTTTTCTAATTCATTCCAAAGTTGACGAGTATTATTCCCCACAGATTCCGTCAGCAGCGCGATCGCCTTCGGGGTTAATTTGAGCTGCTTCTCCTGTGCCACCCGCTTTACCTGGGCGGTAATTAAATCGGTTTTCCATGGGGGAATTAGACTAAAGTCCTTGACTACAGCATACTTGCTTAGCAGCTTGGTGGAACCCAACCGAGCATCAGGTTTTTTACTGGTGGTTAAGAGTAAATGAGCTGTGAGAGGAATTACCTTGAGAGTGCGCTCTAATTCTTCTAGAGTATTAGCGCTGGGCTTTTGTTGACAGAGATTGGTTTCAACCAACCACACTAAGCGCTCTCCTAAGCCAAATACTGGGGTCATTACCTGATTTAAGGCTTCAATCACCATCTCAGGGCGATCGCCTGGCAGTTGATGATAATTAAACTGGAGCCAGTTGGGGTCGAGGATCTTGGTTTGTAACTTCTCTACGGCTTGGGCGATCGCAAAATCATCTTCACCCCAGTATAGATATACAGGCATGGTTTTTGGTTGCTGTTGTTGGTTAGTCAGCTAGCTAAAAAGTTGATTATAAATTCAAAATAAAGATCAATCTAGAGAGATTGTCATTTGCTTTAAGATTTATTTAGAATCTAAACTATGGACATTTCGGTAAAATGCGTGCTACAGCTTGAGATGACAACAAAAGAAGAACCTCCTGCCCCTGGAAGTATCTTGGTGGTTGATGATCGCCCCAATAATATCGAGTTGCTGACGGTAATCCTGACTCTTCAAGGATATAGGGTAGAACAAGCTGAACAGGGAAATCTAGCCATCAGCTCAGCCATGTCAAGACCACCAGACATCATCTTACTGGATATTAGTCAGCCAGATATGGATAGTTTTGAAGTTTGCCAAAAACTTAAAGCCGACCCCCACACGCAAGATATTCCCATTATTTTTATTAGTGCCGTCAACGAAACTAATCGTAAGATTAAGGCTTTTGACTATGGTGCTAGCGACTATATTACTAAACCGTTTCAGATTGAAGAAGTAATTGCTCGCATTAACAGCCAAATCCAAATAAGTCGTCTAAAAACCGAATTAAAGGCGAAAAATGCTCATTTGGAACGAGAACTTTTAAAACGCGAATTAACCGAAAAAAAATTACTAAACCTAAATCAACAATTAGGTAAATTGGCGGCGATCGATGGTCTTACTCAAGTTGCCAACCGACGTATTTTTGATGAATTTCTCGCTCGAGAATGGCAAAGAGCACAGCGAGAAGAACATAATTTAGCTTTGATTATGGCGGATATTGACCATTTCAAACTTTATAACGACAATTTAGGTCATCACTCAGGAGACTTTTGCTTGCGTCGGGTAGCTCAAGCCATCACAAAAACCGTTAAACGACCAGCGGATCTCGTTGCCCGCTATGGTGGAGAAGAATTTGCGATTATTTTGCCCCAAACTTCCCCTGAAAATGCTTTACAAGTGGCGGAAACAATTCGACTCCAAATCAAACGTCTTGCTCTACCCCATCCTGAATCTAGTGTCGGAGATTATGTCTCCTTAAGTTTAGGAGTTACTTGTGTTATTCCTCAGTCTAGATATACCAAAAAGCAATTATTAATTACTGCCGACAAAGCTCTTTATCAGGCAAAAAAACAGGGTCGCGATCGCTCTATCTTAGAAGTATTGATGTAGTTATTAGACTTTTAAAAAATGTAGGATATGCTGGGGGGGAAATAGCTGAACACTAGTGATTTTTAGACCTCAAGTTTAGCTAGCTCGCAAATTTAATTCCTGATATCTTTACTAGACAGAGCCTTGTAGGTACTTTGAATGAGCTATTGCCTAAATCCATCCTGTCCTAAGCCGATCAATAACCCCAAGTCCAAACTATGTGAGGCTTGTGGTGAAAAACTCTTGTTGCATGGTCGCTATCATTTAGTCAAAGGTCTAGGAAAAGGCGGTTTCGGGGCTACTTTTCTGGCAGCCGATCTCTCCCTTCCAGGAAAGCCCTTGTGTGTCATTAAGCAATTACGACCCAATACGGATAATCCTAATTTCTTATCCATGGCGCGGGAATTGTTTGAGCGGGAAGCCAAAACCCTGGGCAGAGTTGGTAATCATCCCCAAATACCGAGACTACTGGACTATTTTGAAGATCGTCAGCAATTTTATTTAATTCAAGAATTTGTCAAGGGTAATAATCTTCAGCAAGAAGTCAAGAAAAATGGCGTACTGAACGAAGCTCAAGCGAGGCAGGTGCTAAAAGAAGTTTTGGTTATTTTACGGGACATTCACATCCAAAAAGTAATTCACCGAGACATCAAACCTGCTAATATCATTCGTCGTGAAATAGATGACAGATTAGTTCTAATCGATTTTGGCGTAGTTAAAAACCAAGTGGATTCTGTAGCGGCGCATCAAACCGCTTTAACTGCTTTTGCCGTCGGCACCCCTGGATTCGCCCCTCCCGAACAGTTGGCAATGCGTCCCGTCTACGCTAGTGATGTCTATGCTTTAGGGGTTACCTGTATGTATTTGATGAGCGGGAAAGCGCCAAAAAATATGGAATGCGACCCGATTACGGGAGACATTAACTGGTTTAAATATGTTGATATCAGCGATGGTTTTGCGGAAATACTAACAAAGATGCTGGAAGTAGCGGTTAAAAGTCGCTATAAAACGGCGCAAGAAGTCTTGGATGTCTTAGATCTAGAAAAGCATGTAGATAGCCTATCCGACAGTATGTTAAGCCAATCTAGCGCCACCGATAACCAGATTATGACTGGCAGGGCTGGCATGGCTTCAGCTCGTCGTAGTCAACTAAGCGATCGCACATCTCGGGGGACAGGGGGCAGAAGCGCCACCGCTTCTAAGTACTCTCGTAGTAGTGCTAGGGCATCCCATCAAAGAACTAGCATTGGTCAGACGACTTCCCTCGATCTAGGTTCTAAAGCTCCTGCCAAACCCATGAAAATCTCGGCAGAAGAGATTATCAGCGCCTATGATGCGGGTCGAAAAGACTTTGGCTTGAAGGATCTGAGTATGCAGGATTTACAAAAAGCCAACTTATCTGGATCTAAATTTCATGAATCCAAATTGGTTCGGGTTAATTTCCAAGGGGCAGATTTAAGTCGTTCTAACTTCACCAATTGTGATGTGCGACAGTCTCTATTTCGTAATGCAGATTTAACAAAATGTATGTTTAATTCTTCTAATTTAGAAGGAATTGACCTCAGAGGCACAAATTTAAGTGGGGCAAATTTCAAAAATACTAAATTAAAAGGGGCAAATCTATGTGGAGCTAATTTGAGTGAAACCAACTTAACCAAGGAACAGCTAGAGGAAACTAAAGTTAACTGGATGACCATCATGCCTACGGGAAAACGAGGTTTTTGGTAAAGGGCTACGCCTTGGCTTTTAGCTCTTAGCTTTTAGCTTTTAGCTTTTAGCTCTTAGCTCTCAGCTCTAAGAGACTTTAAACTTTTCGTAATTAGGATCAATCTGGATTTAGCACGAACGACAAAGGGTTGCTCATATTGGCAGCAAACCCCAAGATATTGCGATCGCGATGTTCATAGATTAAATTCCCCCCCTGATCAAACAGAAAAGTTCCTCCTCGTTGGGTTAAATAACTCCCATCGGTAACATAGGTCTTCCAGTTGCTTAAGACTTCAGTCATGTTTCTGAGTCGCAGGGTAGCTAATTCAAAAGGACGCTGAAAACCAGAACCTCCTGCCAGTTTAAACATCGAGCCTTTAATCGCTGGTAATGGTGTGTCTGCTACTATCTGATCATCAGCAATCAATTGAGGGGCAGTGCGATCGCCTCGATAACCGCGCCAGACTTCTGCTAGTGTGCCAGGACTACCAATCCCAGCACACATCAACATTAAATTGAGCAAAGCACTATTTTTTTGGGATAAAAGCGGAAATTTAACCTTTAATCCTGGATATAAACCCAATTCTCGATGTAGTTTACCAGTGGGATCAACATATAAACAGTCGGCTGGGAAACCTGTGTATTCACAAAATTTAATTCCCCCACGGCGATCGCCAATAGCAATAGCTTTGATGGTAATTCCTGCTGCTTGAAGCTGCTGCGACTCTCGAATTAGCCACCAGGCGTATTCCAAATTATCAAAATCTCCTAGCTGTGACCAGAGGAGAACTAGGGTTTTATCCATTGTTTGACCCGTACCTTGACCACTACTTTTACTGCTGAAGATTGACTGCCGCTCTCCACTGCTGACCAGTTCTCGTTCAGTTTGCTTGAAAATAGAATATACGTCCATTTTAATATTTCAAATTTGCTTAGAGCGCTTAGAACTAGAATATGATTATTACACCATTGGCTATTCTCTATCTAAAAGCTAAGAGCTAAAAGCTAAGAGCTAAGAGCTAAAAACAGTATTATTTACAGTTTCATGAATAACAATACCTACGAAGTTGTCATTATTGGTGGTGGAGTTTGCGGCACAGCGCTACTTTATACTTTGAGCAACTACACCAACGTTAAACGCATTGCTCTAATTGAAAAAGAAGCCGATGTAGCATTAGTTAATTCCTTTACCAATAGCAATAGTCAGACTCTTCATTTTGGCGATATTGAAACTAACTACACCCTAGCTAAAGCGGAGAAGGTAAACGCGGGGGCGAGTTTAGTCAAAAATTATTTACTTACCAAAGATACTCAACAAGAAATCTACACCAAATACCACAAGATGGTTTTGGGGGTCGGTGCAGAGCAAAGAGAGCAATTAAAAGCTAGATATCAACAGTTCAAGTCTTTGTTCCCTGATTTGAGACTGTTAGATCGAGCAGCGATCGCCGCCAAAGAGCCAAAAGTATTACTTGATCGCCCAAAAGATCAAGAGATTATGGCTTTATATACCGATGAAGGTTACACCGTAGATTTTAATCGTTTGGCAAAGTCATTTGTTACCAATGCTGTTACTAACACTGTGGTAAATTCTGCCCAGAACACCGAAAAGAAAATAGATTTGTTATTTAAGACCAAAGTCAAGCAAATTACCAAACAGCCCCAGGGCTATCAAATCAAAACATCAGACCAAACCATTATGGGCAAGGTGGTGATTGTGGCAGCAGGAGCCCACAGTCTCTTGTTCGCCAAATCCTTGGGATATGGTCTAGATTATGCTCTCCTCAGCGTCGCGGGAAGCTTCTATTTTGCCCCTCAATTCCTGAATGGCAAAGTGTACACCGTACAGCAAGAAAAACTCCCTTTTGCGGCAATTCACGGTGACCCGGAAGTCCACGATCGCGCGATCGCCCGTTTTGGCCCTACCGCCAAAGTCATCCCCATGTTAGAGCGCCATCACTATGGCAGCATGATTGAATATTTTCAAACGGCAGGTTTAAGCCTCAAGGCAATTCTGAGCTTTGCCAAAATCTTGTCTGACCCGATTATCTTTAAATATATTGCCCTCAATTTTATCTATGACTTTCCCCTAATTGGGAAAAGACTGTTTATCAAGGAAGTCAGCCAAATTATTCCTTCCATCAAATTAAAAGATCTCACCTATGCCAAGGGCTATGGTGGCGTTCGTCCCCAGGTAGTCAATCTGAATACTCAAGCCTTAGAAATGGGGGAAGCCAAAATTACTGGCGACCAAATCATCTTCAATATTACTCCTTCCCCTGGGGCTTCAACTTGTCTCCAGAATGCTTTAGACGATACCACCCAACTGATTAATTTTCTAGGGTCAGGCTATCAGTTCAATCGTCAACAATTTCTCGCTGATTTATCCCGCAACAGCGGACAAATTTTAACTGCCAAAACTCCGAACTCCGAACTCGACGCGACGTAAGGAGCTAATCCTTTAGGGCGAACTCCGAACTCCTAATTTCACTTTGCTGCCTGTAACTGCCATTTTTCACCTGGCTGCATGACTAATAACCAACGGTGATACTGATTCAAACTAGGGCGATGTCCGACGCTGATAAAAGTAGTATTATTTCTGAGCAAATATTGATAGAGTATCGCTTCATTATTGATGTCCAAGGCGCTAGTGGCTTCATCTAACACCACATAACGGGGTTGGTTAATTAAAACCCTGGCAAAGGCTAATCTTTGCTGTTCTCCCAAGGATAAAATTTCATCCCAGTCTTTTTCGACCTCGAAGCCCCCTGAGCGATTGGCTAAATCTCCTAAATTAACTTTTTCCAGAGCATAGTTAAGGTGATGTTCTTCAATCTCTAAATGTTCATGGGGATAGATTAGCTGACTACGTAAGGTACCCAGGATCATGTAGGGCTTTTGAGGCAAAAACATGATTTGTGATAGATCAGGACGATAGATGGTGCCACTTCCAGAGTCCCATAATCCAGCGATCGCCCTTAACAAAGAACTCTTACCACAGCCACTAGCACCAGTGATTAATAATCCTTCCCCTATCGGCAAATTAACCGAGAGATTCCTGATTAAAGTTCTTTGATAGTTAGGAGTTTGCAGCGTTAAATTATTAATCGCTAAGTTATTGTGCTGGATGGTTTTAATGATGGGACAGTCCACAATACTCGGCTCAAGCGCAACTTGGGGATGGTCTAAATAATCTTTGAGGCTGGATAGACGTTCTATACTCGCAGCGAATGCTGTCAACTCTTTAAATTGGGCAACAATGAAATTTAGTGAATGAAAAATCATAGCAAACGCTCCAGCTGCCTCAGTAACTTTGCCCACTTCTAAATCACCAGATAGCACTTGGGGAGCGATGATGATGGCAGGAAGGATATAAGGGAAAAAATTATAAGCATTACTAAACAAGCCTAAATATACTTCTTTCCACAGCACTAGTAGATTGAAGTTTTGAAAAACTTCCTCAAACTTATTTTTAAGACTCTGATTTTCTTGATTTTCTCCTTGATAAAAAGCAATGGATTCTGAGTTTTCCCTAATTCTGACTAAGCCAAAGCGAAAATTAGCCTCTTTTTTGATTTGGTTAAAGTTGATTTTGACCAGTTTTCTGCCAAATACCCCCAGCACGATCACTGAACCGAATAGAGTATAAACCAGTAGAATATATACTAGCCCTTGAGAAATTTTCCAGAGGGCAACACTAAAAAAAATTACCTGAAAAAAGGAACTAACAATCGACAACATAAACCCGAGAGAATCAACGGTAAAACCTTTGATATCTTCAGCGATTCTTTGATCTGGATTGTCCAGCTCGGTATTGAAGTTCCCTAGTTCATAAAAAGCTCGTTGGCTAAAATAACGATTAAGAAATGAGCTAGTCAACCATTTACGCCAATAGTTGCCTAAAATGCCTTGAACATAACCAAAGCTAGCGTACAAAGGAACGTAAATAACCAGAATAATAAAAAAAGTTTTTATAGTTGCTTGAAATCGATCAATTTTCTGGGCAGAAAGAGAAGAAATAATATTCCCCTGTTGCTGATTCAAGAGCACGCTAAGTTGGGTATAAGCTAGTAACAGCAAGAAGAGCAGAAACAAGAGAGTCAAGGCGCCTTTCTTCTCATTCCCCAGCCAATACAACTTTCCTAACGACCAAAATCGCTTAAATATATTTAAATTGAATCGATTCATAGAATTATTTTGTCTATTCACCATACTTCTCTCAGACTAGCAATGCCCAAACATTCCTGACTAAGCTTTCTTTTGATATTCTGGGGTATTAATCACGTACTCTAACAAGCCACCACAGGCATCGTAGAGGAGATCAATTACATAGTCAAAGCCATCTGTCCCACCGTAATAGGGATCGGGAACTTCCTTGTCGGGTTTGGCGGTGGCAAACTCGCACATCATGTGGATCTTATCTTCGTACTTGCCTTCTCGGTCTAGATATAAAATATCCTGGTAATTTTCTCGATCCATTGCCAGGATTAGATCGAAGATTTGTAAATCTGCTGGCTTGAGTTTTCGAGATTGTCCTGTTAATTCCAGACCTCTTTTATTGGCAGCCATATTCATGCGTCGATCTGGTGCAGCGCCGATATGGTAGCCCGATGTTCCCGCTGAATCACAGAGAATTTCGGTTGATAAACCAGCCTCTGCGATCAATTGGTTCATGATGTTTTCTGCTGATGGAGAACGACAAATATTCCCCAAACAGACGAACAATAATCTATAGGTCATAAACAATTCAAAAATAATCGACTGAATAATCTAGCCGCTGATAATTTGTTGCATAATCTCTGCTTCGGTAAATGTACCACAGAGTTAGCGTCAAAGGCTGACAGAACCAACTTAGGACAAACTTAACAGTTTAAATAGCAATTAAATAGCAATTTTGGTCGGCAAATAGGGAAAGATAAAGCCAGTTAAATTTAACGTTAGTAGCCTTAGTGTGAGCAAAAATCAATGATTGATCGCCAGTGTTTTAATGAAGAATTTTTAGTTCTCTTGATCCCTGTGATAGAACATTAGCATTAAACACTATTTGCAGTCTGTGTTCATGATTGTGCTTGAATTTGTACCAAGTTACTAAACGCTGAAATATCGTAACATCCAAGGCGATCGCAACGCGTATACCCATTCGGGTACGACGCGAAGCTAGTCCTTTAGGGCAAGGGCTTGGAGCCTAATCGCTCTGATCTATTCCATAAATTAATTAATTAGCAGCAATATTAGCAGGAAAGTAATTTTAATGTTTAAGTCCAAAACCAAACCACGTCCCATGTTTACTCCCCGTCGCAAGGCTAAACGTCGCTTTTCTTTGTTGGGGGCGATCGTTACCGTCGGGCTATTGCTTTTGTCCTTGGAGCTATTGATCCGCATTTTTATTGACCTGGCAGGGGATCAAAATAAGTTTGCTCAGGCAAAAGTGACAGCCAATGTGATGGATGCCTATAAGTTGGATTTTAAAACTCCAGAGCTAAATAAGCTGAAACCCCAGGCTAAAACATCAGACTTTTTGCTGGCTAAAAGCAGTATGTCGGGAGGATATAGTCTGGTGGAAAATCAGCAACATAAGTTTTGGGAAATCAATGAACAGGGATTTCGCGATCGCGATGCTGTTTCTTTAGTTAAACCCCAGGATGAAATCAGAATTTTCTTGTTGGGCAGTTCTACTGCTTTTGGTTATGGCAGTTCCAGTAACTCGAAGACCATTAGTGAGCTTTTGGAAACTCGACTCCAACAACGTCTACATCAACAACAAGCTTCCCCCCAAATCTATCAAGCAGATTTACCTCCAGCCGACAAAGTTGAACAACAAAAAAACGCGGCAAAACCACCCAAAATTAAATCTGCTAAATATCGGATTATTAATGCGGCGGTTCCTGGTTATGCTTCGGGCAATGAGTTCGCCCAAATTGCTTTACAGATACTCAAATATCAGCCCGATTTGATTGTCATGCTTGATGGCTATGAAGACTTGATGTTGCCAAGCGATCGCAAAGCTACCCAAATTCCTGCTAGTCAAATTGCTCAAGACGATCAGCCTAAAAGTGTCGGCGCTTATCTAGATCGCATGATTGAACCGATCCTTAAGGAAAGTTATTTAGCCAAGGCAACTGCTAAATATTGGGACAAATCAGAACCTCAAGAGGTAAAAGCGGATTTTCTGCTGGATGAGGAAACCACTAAACTTGTCAAACATTTGCCCCAAAACCCGCCAGAACTCGAAAAAAGAATTGCTCGCTATCTAGAAAATCAAAAACAAATTTTGAGTTTGAGTACTGCTGCGAAAGTTCCCCTGTTAGTGGCAATTCAGCCAG
This sequence comes from Cyanobacteriota bacterium, assembly GCA_046050865.1. Classification (GTDB taxonomy): domain Bacteria; phylum Cyanobacteriota; class Cyanobacteriia; order Cyanobacteriales; family Xenococcaceae; genus Waterburya. The sequence continues at coordinate 14,296 of JBJOPG010000001.1, read as the reverse complement.
AAATCACAGGACGCAATCCTACTAAGTTAACTCCTGCCGAAGGGCAAATTATTACAACCTTAGGTAGAACCTACATCGAGAAAGTGAGAAAAGATTATCCCGCCCTAACTAAAGCCACTTTTAAGCTGGCAAAATCTTATCCCAGTAACATTAAGGTACTGAATTTATACAACTTGAGCGATAAGTATCCTTCTCCCAGTTTTATCGATCCGATTCACCTAAATGAAGAGGCTAACGCCAAGCTAGCAGAACAGCTTTACTATGGCATTGCTAGTATGCCAAAAATGCAGCCATCGCCCCAACTAGTTCCACCAGCGACACAGGTAACTCAGGCAACGAAAAATCAGTAGTTAGGATAAGTAAGATTTAGGGATTTAGGGGTTTAGGGGTTTAGGGGTTTAGGGGTTTAGGGGTTTAGGGAAAGTTAAGTTGATTTGTTATCCCCATCTCCCCATCTCCCCATCTCCCCATCTCCCCATTTCCGAAGTCTACTCACTAATAACTGCCGTCCTATTAGCAGAGATAGATTTTGCTTCGATAAAAATATTTTGAATTTCTAGGTGTTTAGTGCGGATCGAAGTTTCTAGACGTTCAACGGCGATCGCCAATTCTTCAGTTTCCAGATCGTCAATAAACTTTATTTCTAGGTTGAGTAAAATTTCTTGCGGGCCAAAATGTAGGGTAAGGACTTTAATTACTTTCTCGACCGCAGGATCGTCATTCGTGATATTTCTAATGCTAGCGACGGTTTCCGCTGTTGCACCCTCGCCAATCAAAAGACCTTTGCTTTCGATCGCCAGTAATATTGCCACTCCACACAAAATTACCCCAATCACAATCGAAGCTACTCCATCCAGATAAACATTACCTAATAAATGACCGCTCAATACCCCCAAAAATGCCACAAAAAGGCCGATTAAGGCGGCGGTGTCTTCAATCAAAATCGTAAATATAGTGGGGTCTTTGCTGGCACGAAGTGCCTTCCAGAAGTTCGCTTCACTTTTGCTTGCCAGGAATTCTTGCAACGCCACATTCCAGGAATAGCCTTCAAAAACCACCGCTAACCCTAGTACTCCATAGTTCCAGCGAGGATCAGTTAATGGCTCGGGATGGCTAATATGTCTAATTCCCTCATAAATCGACATCCCTCCACCAATGGCAAAAATGAACAAGGCGACAATTAAAGTCCAAAAGTAAAGCTCTTGTCCATAGCCAAAAGGATGACTGTCATCTGCGGGTTGTTTACTTAAGCGTAATCCCAGCAAAAGCAATAATTCGTTTCCTGTATCGACTACAGAATGAATCCCCTCCGACAACATCGAAGAACTTCCCGTAATCGATGCGGCAATAAATTTAATTATGGCGATCGCAAAATTGGCTGCCATCGCTGCATAAATAGTTTTTTTGGCTGAACCAGACATTAGTATTTTGAGTATTTTAATAAATATTAAGCCTTATTTAACCTTATTTCTGAGTAACTTTAAAGTGTCAGATGCAACACGGATAAACTAGATGCACTACGTAAATTGTTATGTATCGTCAGAATATATAACTCGATAGGTTTGATAAACTTGACTTTGAAGTTTAATGGCTCTTATTGTATGCAGTCATAAAACCAAAAATTAAGAAAGTTGCCTTAGGTATTTTTCTTGATCAAAACAACATAAAAATTCATTTTCAGGAGACTAATCAATTATGGTTCAACGAGGTTCTACGGTCAGAATTCTTCGTCCCGAATCCTATTGGTATAACGAAGTTGGTTCAGTGGCATCAGTAGATACAAGCGGTATTCGTTACCCTGTAGTGGTGCGTTTCAACAAGGTTAATTATGCGGGAGTAAATACCAATAATTATGCAGAAGCAGAATTAAAAGAAGTAAGCGCTCCTCCTAAAAAAGCAGGTAAATAAGCTTAATTTTAGGCTTAAATTGCTTAAATGTGCTCATCTAACTACTTTTCCTCAGTAAATATCCTTGAAATCAATCTATAACAAGGTGTTACTGAGGTTTTTAATTGATAATTTTTTATAATTTTTAACTTAATCTCCCCATCTCCCTAACTCCCCATCTCCCTAACTCCCCATCTCCCTAATTCCCCATCTCCCTAATTCCCCATTTCCCAAAACTTCTCCTTGTTCTAAACTGACGATCGCGTCACAATATAAAGATATAAGAAAACATATATAGTTAAATTACTTAAAGTCCGCAGCATGTTAGCATCACCAGAAACCACTAAAACAGATTCTCTTGACCTGGATTACGACATCGTAATTGTCGGCGGTGGTATTGTCGGCACGACTCTGGCGGCAGCTTTGAAAGATTCTGGTTTAAAAATTGTGTTGATCGAAGCGCGGCCTTTAGAAGTTACCGCTCAAAAAACTCAAGCTTATGCCTTTTCTCCCTTATCCAGTCGTATTTATGCAGGAATTGGCATTTGGCAGGATGTTTTGCCCCATATCGGTAAATATCAACATATCAGCCTTAGTGATGCCGATTATCCTCAGCAAGTAAAGTTTGAAACCAATGATTTACCTGGGGAACATTTAGGCTATGTGGCTCAACACAATGTGGTGATTACTGCTCTGCATAAATATTTAGCAGATTGTGCTAACGTCACTTGGCTTTGTCCAGCAGAGGTGATTAACGTCACGAAAGATCAGAGCATTGCTCAGGTTGAAGTCAAGGTTAACGGAGAGCAACGCCTAATTAAAACTAAGCTAGTGGTAGGAGCAGATGGTGCGCGATCGCCCATTCGTAGTTTGGCAGGGATCAAAACTCGCGGTTGGAAATACTGGCAATCCTGTGTGGCATTTACCATTAAGCATACTGCCCCAGAGAATAATACCGCTTTTGAACGTTTTTGGCCCAGTGGCCCGATGGGGGTTTTACCCTTACCAGGGAACCGTTGTCAAATTGTCTGGACAAATCCCCATGCGGAGGCTCAAGCTTTAGCTGAATTAGCTGAATCAGCTTTCTTGGCTAAACTTCAAACCTATACTGGTGGAGTATTAGGCAAGCTAGAACTAGTTAGTCAGCGGCAAGTATTTCCTGTGCAGCTCATGCTGTGCGATCGCTATATTCAGTCTCGCTTGGCATTAATTGGGGATGCTGCTCACTGTTGTCATCCTGTGGGGGGACAGGGGTTAAATATGGGTATCCGCGATGCTGCTAGTTTGGCGCAGATTTTACAAGCCGCTCATCACCAAAAACAGGATATTGGTACAGTTAAAGTCCTCAAACGCTACGAAAGTTGGCGCAAAATCGAGAATCTGGCAATTTTGGGCTTTACTGATTTATTGGATCGATTATTCTCTAATAGTTGGTTGCCCGTGGTTGTAGCGCGTCGCCTGGGACTATGGATGATGAACTATCTCAAACCGCTAAAAATCTTTGCCCTCAGACTGATGACAGGTTTATTGGGCAGAAAACCCAAGTTGGCATTGAAATGAACAGTATGGGACTTACGCAGCAGTTTAATTCCAAATTTACTTAGCCTCAGTTTTCGGCTATAAGCTCGGTGCCATGGATTGAAGATATAATATCTTACGGTTTGGTTTCAAGCTGATAGCTTGTAGCTTACTTCAAATCAATCGGTAACAAACTTTAAGCAGAAAATCGCACACTATGATTCACGATATTTTTATGCCCGCTCTCAGCTCCACAATGGAAACAGGTAAGATCGTTGAATGGTCTAAATCTCCTGGAGACAAGGTAGAAAAAGGAGAAACAGTCCTGGTGGTAGAGTCGGATAAAGCCGATATGGACGTAGAAACTTTTTATGAAGGCTATCTGGCAGTAATTATGGTGCAAGCAGGGGAAGAAGCTCCTGTTGGTAGTGCGATCGCTTTAATCGCGGAAACTGAAGCGGAAATTGAAGAAGCGAAAAAACAAGCGGCAGCCCATGTGGGTGGTGGCAGTAAGCCTCAAGCAGCAGCTCCTGTAGCTGTTACTGCCCCTGTAGAAGTTAGTACCGCTACGGTGGCTAGTAATGGCAGCAGTAATACCAGTAATGTCTCCGGTAGAACAGTTGCTTCCCCCAGAGCCAAGAAATTAGCCAAACAGTTAGGGATAGATTTAAAATCTCTCCAGGGAAGTGGCCCCTATGGACGGATTACCGCTGGGGATATTGAACAAGCTGCTGGTAAGCCTGTTTCCATGCCTGCGGCAACACCAATGACCGCTGCACCCCAAGCCACAACAGCTCAGGTAACTACCTCCCGCGTCACTGCGGCTCCCGTCGCGGCTCCCGTAACCCCTGGTGAAACTGTACTCCTCAATACTTTACAGAAAGCGGTGGTACAGAACATGATGACCAGTTTGCAAGTGCCGACTTTCCATGTCACCTACACCATTAATACCGACGCTGTAGATCAGCTATATAAGCAAATTAAGTCCAAAGGGGTTACCATGACGGCTCTATTGGCAAAAGCGATCGCCGTTACCCTCAAGAACCATCCGGTAGTGAACGCTCGCTATAGTCAAGATGCCATTAGCTACAATGCCGAAATTAACGTGGCAGTAGCGGTAGCGATGCCTGATGGGGGCTTAATTACCCCTGTGTTACGCAATGCCGATCAAATGGATATTTATTCCCTATCCCGCACTTGGCAAGATTTAGTGGCTCGTTCTCGCTCTAAGCAACTACAGCCTGATGAATATAGCACTGGGACATTTACCCTTTCTAATCTGGGGATGTTTGGTGTGGATAACTTTGATGCCATCTTGCCTCAAGGACAGGGTTCAATTCTTGCCGTCGGTGGTTCTAAACCTCAGATGGTGGTGAATGATGCCGGCATGATGGGAGTCAAACGTCAGATGAAGGTGAATATTACTTCCGACCATCGGATTATTTATGGCGCTCAAGCGGCAGCTTTCTTGAAAGATTTGGCGACTTTGATTGAGACTAATCCCCAATCTTTGACCCTTTAGTAGATCATTAATTTAGATCATTCATGATCAACATTCGGTTTGCCGCGCCCACAGAAGCAACCCTGATCTATGAGCTGATTCATGATAAAGCAGAATTTGACCGTAGTATTGGGGCGTATTCAGGCAAGGTTCAAACAACAATTGAGAAGATACAAAAAACGATCTTGAGCAATCGACCTTTCGCTTATGTTCTGTTGGCGGAAGAGAATCAAGTTCCCGTTGGATTTGCCCTATACGGATTCAGATATTCTTCCTTTGTTGGACAACCTAGTGTTTGGCTAGATGATTTATTTGTCAAGCCAGACAGCAGGAGTAAGGGTGCTGGCAATCTATTAATGATCAAGCTACAACAGATTGCTCGGTCAAACAACTGTAGTCATGTAGCTTGGACTGCGGATGCTAGAAATATTAGGGGATTGAGTTTTTATCAGCGTTTGGGTGCAAAAATTGTGGAACAACAAGGCGATCGCTGTTTGTTTAAGTTGAGTATTTCATAGGTTTGGGCTAGATGATAGATCGGTTTCTCTATGAAAAATCTGCGACCCATCAGGAATGTCTGATTATTCCTTTTGTTCATAGCTATATTGATGGTCAGGAGATATATTCCTACGCTTTATTATGCGAGCAGGGGTACACTAGCATTTTGCATCAGGCAGAAAATCCCGCTAAACTCTTCTCTGGGGAAATTCGAGAAATTATTGCGATCGCCCAGCAGCATTTAGATACCCAGATAACCCTAGAAGGTTCTGACTATTTTCGCCAGCGCTATACTTATAACCACAACTTGATTATCATTCATCAGCAAGGCAACAAATGCTTTTACGACCACTATGCACCAAGTAAATTAGTTAATATTGCTGCTCCCAAAATTTTCTCTAGTGCTTCAGACTGCATTAATTGGGTAAAACTGGGATTGCAACGGCAATAAGCTGGGATTAAGTAGTAGGTAGTGGGTAGTGGGTAGTAGGTAGTAGGTAGTGGGTAGTGGGTAGTGGGTAGTAGGTTAATTTGGAGTTGATAACTAGCTTGCTTCTTTAACCACCACAAAAGGTTGAACAATTAAAGCAACAAACTGTTTTTCAGGGGTTTGATTCCAATCCGTAAGCTGTTGAGCCGTTGGTTTAGCAATAACCTGCTCGCTAATCCACCCTTGAACTGAAGTTGTGTTGTCTTCAGCGATCGCCGCCGCGACGGTGGCAAGTTCTAATTCATTGTTGATCACGATGATGGCATCTCTTTTTGCGTGGGCTTGTAAGTCATGCCAAGAAATATCCGCCACATCTTCTTGCAGCTTTTCTTTTAAGCTAGCCATAGTCAATTCAATAATATACTTACTGTGCTTTGCAGTTGAATAGAACTCGCAAATTAAAAGCTAATAGCTGATAGCTAATAGCTAAAAACTAGCTAATCAAAAACGTAGTCTATCCAATTAAAAACCGCTGTAACTAAACTCTACTAGTTTCAGCCGGTTCTAGACCATTGCTGCTAGATACAGCCTTTTGCTCTTTGTTCTGAATCCATAAGGAAGTACAGGGGATTTTGCTCTTATCACAACGATGAGCATATTTTTTCGCTACTTCCGTTACTTCTTTTAGTAATCCTTGGCTCAGGGTAGTGGGTTCGAGTCCTAAATCAATAAAACGTTGATTTTTCACAAAGAGTTCGTTCTCGACGGCTTCATTACGGGGATTTTCCAGGTAGGCGATTTCTCCCCCAGTCATTTCCGCAATCATCTTCGCCAAGTCAATTACGCGATGAGTTTCAGTCATTTGGTTGAGAATGCGAACTCGTTCTCCTTTGGGGGGAGGGTTTTCGATCGCCAATTGTACACAACGGACAGTATCTTTAATATGAATAAAGGCTCTAGTTTGCCCACCAGTACCATGCACCGTTAGAGGATAACCAATGGCAGCCTGCATCAAAAAGCGATTGAGTACCGTACCATAATCCCCGTCATAGTCGAAGCGGTTGACTAACTTTTCATCCCTTAAAGTTTCAGGAGTATTCGTACCCCAGACGATACCTTGGTGGAGGTCGGTAACGCGGATATCATCGTTTTTATTATAGTAGTAGAAAAATAGTTGATCCTGGGTTTTAGTCATGTGATAGACACTGCCAGGATTGGCGGGATAGAGAATTTCTTGTTGGATGCGATCGCCACTGTCGGTCACCACTTCCACATCCAGATACCCTTCGGGAATCTTCATCCCCGCTGTTCCGTAACCATAGACGCCCATGGTACCAAGGTGGACTAAATGGATATCTAAACCAGATTCCACAATGGCACACAACAGATTGTTGGTAGCGTTGAGGTTGTTGTTAACCGTATAGCGCTTGTGCTTAGAAGATTTCATGGAATAGGGTGCGGCTCGTTGTTCGGCGAAGTGAACGATGGCATCAGGTTTTTCCGTAGTGATCAGACTTAATAAGCGATCATATTCTTCCGCAATATCTAAATTGCAAAATTTAATTTCTTTGCCCGTCAAACTTTTCCAGGTAGACAATCTTTGTCCAATGGGTGCAATTGGTGTTAGTGAACTAACTTCCAATTCATTATCAATATTTCTTCTCGATAAATTATCAACAATGATCACCTCAAAGTTGAGATTCGATAAGTGTAGTGAGGTAGGCCAGCCACAAAAACCGTCTCCTCCCAAAATAATAACTTTCATATTTTTCTCCCAACTATTAAGATTTACAATTAAACGACCCTGGCTCTAAAATTGAATCGCTAAAACTCTAACTTAGATTATTTAACCAAACTTTACGCCTTAATTTTCTCTTTCACGCGAGAATTAAGCTGAGGAATGCTGCTTCTAGACTCAAAAAAGCAGTTATCTTTGTTGCCTAGAATTTTTCTCAAATAAAGCTGATAACCAAAACCAACAAAGTGAGCGATGGGCATAGTTGCGATCGCCACCGTACACCAGAACCAACGACTCAAGAAATTGGGCACCGATTTTTTCTGGTTATACCAAAATCGCTCGCGAAAACCAGGACGATATTTGATGGTGACGCGGGCAGCTTCTAAAGCAATGAAACAAATACCCAAGATAATTGCAGGAATCGTCTGTAAAGCGCCATGAAAAATGGTCAAATCTGTCAATAGAGCAATGGTTAATACCATAATCCCAAAAAACGGAATTTTGTTTCTCAAGGGTAAGGTATCAGCATATCTGGCAGACATAATACAGCTACCCCGACCATATTTAATGTATTGTCGCCATAATCCCAGCCAATTGCGTCGCGGAAAGTACCAAACTTTGATTTGCGAGCTGATATAAATTGCCTGGTCACCGTAGGTTTCTAGTAAGCGAAAATTTAGCTCAGAATCTTCTTTGCGGGTAACTTCATACCCCCCAACATCAGCTAGGACTGAACGCCAGAAGCACCCCAAAAAAACTGTTTCGGCATAGCCATCGTAGTTGGGATTGCGGTATTTAGCACCACCGCTGCCCAGGAGGCTGCGGGAAGCTAATGCTACCCCCGCTTGAAAAGTATTAGCAGCCACAAATCGCTGCGCTCCTCCAACATTAACTGCCCCAGATGATTGCAAGGCGGAGACACACTGTTCAACATAGTCTGGAGCGTAGTTGCAATGAGCATCTGCTCGCAGATAGATGTCTCCGGCACAAGCCTCCAGAGCAATATTTAGGGCTGCCGATTGAATCCGTCGAGGATTGTCTAATAATCGAATCTTGGGGTGAATGCGAGATAAATACTTGACTTTCTCTTGTGTGCCATCTGTGCTAGACCCATCCACAATTATGATTTCTAGTAAGTTGGGATATTTAGAGGCTAAAAACTTAAGGACAACTGCTTCTATATTATCAGTTTCGTTATAAGTAGGAATGATGATCGAAACAGATGGGTTTTTGCTCACACTCATATTGATTCTGGTTAGGATAGTTATATTTGTATCATTAGTAAGTAAATTTGTCGCAAAAGCACCATAAATAACCTAAAGTGGTCAAATATCTAGTTCGTAGTTGTTGTCCTGGGAGTAGACCGACCAAGTAAAACGCGGAAAAGCGTTGCAAGTTACCAAAAAAATAGCCTCAGATCCATCAGATCCCGCAGGTCAAACTTATAGCAATAGCTTCGCCGGAATCATCGCTAATCGATAAAAAGACTTAAGCAAACAATAAATGTCTGCTTTTAACCGCTTAATATAAGATAATCTAAAATAGTGATCACGTATACGACGATGATTGGCAAATTGCTGAAAAACCTTGATGGATGAAACTCCTGTCGTATCGTAATAGGCTACGGGAAAAGGTAACAAAGTCGGCTCGGCAATTAGATTGGCTCTGATGTTGTATTCGTAATCCATGCCCATAGATAAGTCTTCTCGATATAGCCCAATTTTTTCGATTAGTTGTCGAGAATAAAAAGTGGACTGATGACACACGGGATTTCCATACCAGAATAGATTTTCTCGCCAAGGACTAGGCTGTTTACAATGTCGTTGCAGATGCCTATGACGACTGACGGAGATAGTCTCCCCTGTTCCCCACAGCCATTGATGTTGAACATAAGAATCCACCACTCTGGTAATTACGTCATTAGCAACCAAGGTGTCCCCTGAGTTAAGAAACAATACCAATGATCCTTGGGTATGTTCTTGACTATGTTTAAGACCATCATTAAAGGCGGCAGCAATCCCCGAACTTGCCTGAGGATAACACACCAGGTTTTTAAGATGTCCATAGGATTGGAGTTGCCCTAACTCTGCATCGTTAGCGCGGTAGTAAATCACAATATGATTAATAGCACCATAATCCTGTTGACTAACATTACCCAAGGTAGTAAACAGAGCATCGTCAATTTTGGCAGTAATTGTGACTATATCTACAGACGTACTACTAAACATTAGCCATTGCTAGAAAATCATAGCTTGTATGTGTATTATGGTGCTAGCTTACTACATAAGTTAGTAAAAACTCGTAAGTATCTTTGAGTTTGTTGTACTAGATTAAAATCGGCGATCGCCTTGGAGCGGCTATTAATTCTGAGTTGTTGAGCTCTAGTTTGATCCGCCAAAATCCAGTCAATTCCTCGGGCTAAATCCTGAGGTTGTTCAGGGTGAGCGAGATATCCATTGTGTTGATGTTCAATCAGGTCGGGCAGGCCACCAATATTGAATGCAGCACAGGGAGTTCCACAGAATAAGGATTCTAGTACCGTATTGGGTAAATTATCCTGAACCGAAGGAGCAACAAATACATCTGCTGCGGCATACAGGAGAGATAAAGCGACATCATCACTTAACTGTCCAACATAGTGAGTCTTAAAACCGAAGTTTATGGGTTGAGCTGGCGCCGATGCTCCAAAAATTACTAGCTCGATGGCGGCACTATCGGCAGCGGATTTGAGGTGTTCTAGGGTAGACAACAACAGCGAAAATCCTTTGCGTTGATCTTGAGTACTGTTTAACGCTCCAAACAGAATAATTTTTTTATCCCTGGGCAAATTAAAAATTTTCCTGGCAATCTGAGGATCATGGGGTTGATAAACCTGAGGATCAAGACCGTTGCCGATAACTTGAATCGGAAACTGATTGAATAGCGAACTCGATTGAGCACACTCGGCGAGCCACCGGCTAGGAGTAACAATAGTGAGATTTAAATTTTGCCAGGCTTTCGCTTTCCGTCGCCAATTCCAACGAGATAGATCTTCCGGTTGATGACTACCCAACTGCGGACAAGCCCCACAAGACTGGAAATAGCGATCGCATTTGCCACTATAGTGACATCCCCCTGTAAAAGCCCACATATCATGGAGAGTCCAGACTAAAGGTTGCTTGAGTCTGCTCAATGCCGTGATGGGCACAAAACCCCCATTAACCCAATGAAGATTAATCACATCAGGATTAATTTGGTCGATCTGTTTCTCGATGTTGTTGGGTAGCCACTGAGAAGAATAAATATTGATGCTGCGATCGCGATGACGATATAAATTGAGGGGTAGCTGATCTAAGGCTGGCTTCATGGCAGCAATTCCCCGTTTAATTTTGCTTTTGGGGGCGATGATTGTGGGGCAGTCACTTAATTTATTCTGCACCAACATCTGGGAATCTACTGGAGTTGCCAACAAGCCTTGATGTAGCCGATATGCCGCACGGGCAGCCCCGCCTCGGAGATCTCTGGCGCTTAAAATCAGAATTTTCACAGCATTTGTAAGTTCATCAGTAATTTTTCAGTAACTTTTCAAATCAATCAAACCAGAACAATCAAACTATAAATCAAAACACAGCCAATATTGTGCCTTAACTAACCCTGAAATGGAGTTGGGATGACTGGGGGTTGCCCCTCTTGAAAATTCTCATGTAATCCTATTAAGCCGTTGAGAAATTTTTCTTCTTAAGTTAAACTCCAAATGTTAACAACTAATTAACAGCTAAGTACCTAAACCAAATTAATTAATAAATTACATATTTGACTTTAAATCCCTGTCTCCGCCAGGAAATTTATTATGCACGACTACTTAGACTACTTAACTTACTTAACTGATTAGTCAGGCGGCAACTTTATTCATATCTTATGGTTATTTGGCAAGAATGGCTTTTTCAAGCTAATCATTGGCTTAGTTCGCTGGGATACTTAGCTTATCCAGCTTTTATTGGTATTTATTTGTCAGCAACTTTAGTTGGTTTACCAGCCATTTTTCTTTTTTTGGCGGCAGGTAGCTTATTTGGCTTTGTTCCTGGGTTGATTTTAGTGTCTCTAGCGGATACTTTAAGCGTTGCTATTTGTTATCAATTAGGTAGAACAGTGGCGCGTAAAAAAGTTAGTGAATGGATTGCTCAACGTCCTCACTGGGGGGAGTTAGATCGCGCTGTCGCTAGAAAGGGCTGGAAAATCGTGTTTTTGACTCGTCTATCGCCGATTGTTCCTTCCAATGTACTCAACTACGGCTTTAGTCTGACTCGGATCAACTTCTGGCAATATTTATTCGTTTCTTGGCTGGCAATGTTGCCAGTCATTGCCCTCTATGTTTATCTAGCTTCTGTCGGCACCAATCTACTTTCAGGTAATAATGATGACCCCAGACAACTCACCGCATCCATCATTGGGTTGGTAACTGCCCTCATGGCGATCGCCTATACCACCAAGCTCATGTATGGAACCCTGAAGCAAAAACCCAGACAATCACCCCAATCCATCTCTCCACAATCATCACAAGCGAAGCAAAAAGAAAAAGCCAGAAGATAAGAACAATCGCAATTTAAAAATCATTGATGGATTGTTAGATAAAACCAAAATGTCTTAATCCTTCCAGAATTCCTCCTGCACAATCAGATTTAGCCAAATAGTTGTTGCTGTTTTGATTCACTTCATACCATTCCAGCAATTCTGCTTTAGCATTTGCCACTAGCAAACTTTTCTCTTGACCTTCAAACATCGAAATATCGTTACCAGAATCGCCACAAACAATCGTTTTCTCTGGGGGAATCTGCCACCTGCGGCGGAGAAACTGAACTGCCAAACCTTTATCGCCATTTTTTGGTAGTAGATCTAAGTCTTGACCAGCACTATAGATTAGCTTGATCTCAAAACCTGCTGACTGCAAAGCTGCTTGTAGCTGTTCGAGAGTACTTTCGGCTGCGGCTTCTGCCAGATAATAGCTAATTTTAAACGGGTTTTGTTCAGAACTTGGTTGACACTGTAAATCTGAAAACTGGTTGGCGATCGCCACTATCTCTTCACGATTCCATCCCTCAGACAAAATATCTGCCCATTCCTGGTCATATTGTGATTCTTGTTGATCGAAATACATTTCTGTTCCCACGGCAGTAATCAGCGCATCGGGGGGAAGTAAGGATTTTGCTTCAGCTAACAAACGGTAGAGATAGAGCGATCGCCCTGTAGCATAAACAATTTTGCTGTTGTGCTGCTCGCGATGGGCAGCTAATGTTTGGTTCAGCACCAGCAATGCCGCATCATCACCCACTAACGTATTATCTAAATCAGTGACAAATAAAAAAGGACTCATACTAAAATCTTTAAACTTGGATTTGGATATTAGGATTTCAACCTATTACACATAACTATCTAAACACTCTAGTCTACAAATCGAAAAGTCCTTTTCTAGAGCGATCGCCAAACAAAGGTGTTTAACTTAACAATTATGGCGAATCTTTAAAATTATCCTCAGATTTAATTTCCCCTACTGTCCTCTTTACAATTGCCGACACAAACTGCTTAGCTGGAGGATGGTTTAAATATTTCAATGACCGTTTCAATAATCGTATTGTAAGTAATAATTTTATGGTCACAAGAGGGATGAGATTTTGGGTGTAGAACTTCGCAGTTATGTCTACTTAGATCGCCTGCAATTGCAGCACGCAGCCTATATTGGCACGGTGGCATCAGGATTTTTACCCCTTCCAGGAGACGCTTCTTTATGGATTGAAATATCTCCTGGAGTTGAGATCAATCGCATCACAGATGTGGCACTCAAATCCGCAGTGGTTCGCCCTGGGGTTCAATTTGTAGAAAGACTATATGGATTGCTCGAAATTCATTCCAACAAACAGGGGGAAGTCAAGGCAGCAGGCAGAGCGATTCTAGAAACCTTAGGGGTAAAGCAGCATGAGGGTCTGAAGCCCAAAGTTGTTTCCAGTCAGATTATCCGTAATATAGATGCTTATCAAGCTCAGTTAGTTAACCGCGACTGTCGTGGACAAATGTTATTGGCGGGTCAAACCCTCTATGTTCTTGAGGTACAGCCCGCTGCTTACGCATCCCTAGCGGCTAACGAAGCTGAGAAAGCTGCCTTAATTAATATCTTGAAAGTAACCTCCATCGGTAGTTTTGGGCGAGTATATCTAGGAGGAGAAGAGAGAGATATCATTGCAGGCTCTTCCGCAGCCCTAGCAGCCTTAGAAAGTATTGCGGGCAGGGAGGTCTTACGAGAAAGAAAAGAATAGGTGGGTTCGGAATAAGTAACAACTAACAAGTAATAACTGAATTGTATCGTGGCAAATATTGAGCATTTAACTAAATTAAAACAGGGTGCAGCTATCTGGATGAATTGGTTAGACAATCATCAACAACCAGACATTGAGCTGACAGATGCAGACCTTCGAGGAATTAAGCTGCCTGGAGTTTATTTAGTTAAGGCTAATTTAATCGGTGCGGATTTGACAGCAGCCTGGCTGAGTAAAGCCAATCTAACCGGAGCAAATTTGACGAAGGCTGAATTAATTGATACTGACTTGAGTCAGGCAAATTTAGCAGGAGTAAACTTGCAGTCGGCTTATGTCATGGATGCTGATTTTTATCAGGCTAACTTGATTGGTTCAGATTTGCGATCGGTGCAGGGACGCAGAACAAATTTCAGTCAGGCTAACCTGATCGGTTCATC